>DATAHG010000743.1:0-5149 GCA_036263295.1 Thermoanaerobaculia bacterium
CGATGGACCGCGATGGTGGTCTTGCCGCTCCCTGCGCTGCCGGCGAGGAGGACCGGCCCGTCGAGGCTCAGGATCTCGTACTGCTCGCGGGTGAGCTTGAGCTCCAGCTCCTCGCCACCCAGATCCAGGAGGCGCTGGAAGTCGGCCTCGCTCGCCAGGGCGGCCGGGGCGAGCTGAAACCAGCGGATGCCCCCGCTCAGATCCTCGGTCGGAAGAGGCTCGGCGCCGTCCGGTGGCAGGAGGAAGCGCAGCAGCGGGTCGGCATCCCCCTCGGCGCTGTCAGACTCGGCGGGGATGTCGTCGAAACAGGCGCCGGGGAAGGGGGGCGGCTCGCCGATCTCGAACTGCTCGGCGGCTTCCAGCTCCAGGAACTCGGCTTCCGGCGCCCGGTTGCGGCGCGCCACGCGGACTGCGTCGTCGTGCTCGACCCAGTCCCAGACCTGGAGATGGGAGATCAGGCGGTCCGGCTGCTCGGCGGAGGCCGAGCGGGCCACGGTGAAGAGCAGGCGGTCGCCGGAGTCCGTCCGGGCTTCGTAGACCGGCCGGCCGATCCCGCGCAGCCGCTTGACCCGCGTCCCGCCTCCCCACTGGCCGCTCCGCAGGCGGGCCAGCGTCTTCCAGACCCGAGCCCGCGCGGAGGGCGCCGTCTGGCGCAACATTCCGTACAGGTCCGGGTGCAACAGCACCGGATACATGAACCTCCTTCGCCCCACATAGCCCGCCGGTCGAAGCCGGACGGCCGAAGCTCCCCTATTTTAGCAGTTCGAGGAATTTCGGGCCAACACGAACTTTTCCCGGAGGCGAAAACCGCTGACAGGTACCCTTAAATCTTTAAGAACCTGTGGCAACGATAGCCCGAAAGGGCAGGGCTTGGGAAGCGAGGAGGGAGTGAGGTCCGTTTTGCGGCAGAACAGCCTTCGCCAGGTATCGAGAACCTTTCGCCGGCAGCTCGTCGAAGTCGTCCGGCAGCACGACAGACCTTTTCGGGTACCGGGAACCCTTGTCTGGCTCCAGAGCAGCCTTTGCCGGCTCCCCGCACGAGCGGATTTGCAACAAAAGATCTTTAACCGGGAGCGGAGAACCCTTCGTACGCTGCAAAGCAAGAGAGTTGTGCTGCAAAACACCCTTGCCGGGTTCCCGGCGAAAGGTTTTCTGGTGCGTGAAAACCCTTCCCGGGAGCTGGCGAGACCCTCTCTGCCACAAATCGCGATGGCCGGGTTGCTCGCGCAGGATGTCGAGGTTTCGGAGAGGGCCGTCCGGCTCCTGGACAAAACCTTCCCGGTCTCTTGCGAAGGCCATCGGCCTCCGGGAAAAATCATTCGGGCTCCCCGCGAGGGCTCACGGGAACTGCGCCGGGCTGAACCCGACGTCCACGATGCTGCACCCCGGGCGGGCCGGGATGCCCAGGCGGCGGGCCTCCTCCAGGACCTTCTGGTCGGCCGAGCCGGGGTTGAACCAGACCTCCTTCGCCCCCTTGCGCTGGATGTCCGGCAGCAGCTCCAGGGTGAGCGGCGGCGGCAGGTAGACGCTGATCCGCTCCAGCTCCTCGGGGATCTCGTCCAGGTTGCGGAAAGCCGGGAAGCCCTCCACCTCGTCGAGCCCGGCGAGATTGACCGGGAACACCTGGTAGCCGGCCGCCTTGTAGGCGCGCACGCACTTGTTGCCGAACTTGCTGCGGTCCTTCGAGGCTCCCAGAACGGCGATGGTCTTCATGTCGGATCTCCTCTCTCAGCGGGCCCGTACCACCAGGCGGTCGTCCCCCGTCCGGCGGGTGGCGCCGGTGGAGTCCAGGTGCTCCAGCAGCGGGATGGCCCACTTGCGGGTGAGATTGAAACGGTCTTTGAAGTCGGCCACGGAAAAGCGTTCCCAGGCGGTGTCGAGGAGCTGGCGGCGCAGCTCGGTCACCGCCGAGGTGGCGAGCACCAGGCCGCTCGGCAGCCGCACGAGCTGGCCGCGCGCGATCAGGTGGCGGACCACCCCGTCGAGGATCTGCGGCTTGGCCGCGAGCTTCTGCTGTAGCTCGCTTGGCGCCGGGGGAGTGAGCCCGGCGCGGTCGAAGGCCTCCAGCACCTGGGAGGAGAGGCGCGACTCCTCGGTGGTGAGCTGGGCGCTGCGCCCCGGCAGGGTGACCTGGTCCCCCTGCACGGTAAGCACCTTCTGCGCTTCGAGCCAGCCGAGGTAGACCGGCGCCAGCTCGGCGGCCCGGCCACGCAGGATCCGCCGCACCGCCTCGGCCTTGGACAGCGCCTCGGCCAGGCGGTCTTTCTGGAAGTACTCCTTGAGGACCCGCTTCGCGCGCTCGGTGACGCGCTGCACCGCGGCCGGAGCGATCCAGCGCGCCCCGTAGCCTGGCCCCGCCGGGATGGCCAGCAGGCGGTTCTCCTTGGTCAGGGCGGTGAGGTGGGGGAGGACCGCCTCGGGGCGCTCGCCGAGGCGGCGGGCGAGCTCCGCGGCCTCGGCGCCGCGCTCCCCGGCCTCCTGGACCCAGAAGGCGAGTGCCTGGCGCAGGTCCCCCTGGAGCGCCGTGAGGGCCGGCGCGAGCAACGCCCCGCGCTGGCGCCGCCACTGCGGATCGAGGATCTCGCCGCCGCCGAGGGTCGCGGCCGGCGACGGCCGGCGCACGATATAGCGGTCGCCGCGCACCGCCGCGACCGGCCCTTCCAGGCGGATCTCCACCGGCCCGGTCTCGCCCGGCGCCAGCCCCCCTTCGGCGAGCGGGCGCAGGCGGCCCAGCACCTCGCTGGCGTAGACGTGGACGCGCACCGGCATGAACCCTTTCAGAGGGGCCGGCGCGTCGGGCAGCAGGGTGAAGCGGCCGAGCAGGCTGTGGGTCGAGCCGAAGGCGCCGGGCGTGCCGAGCTGGAGGCCGCGGTGGAGGTCCTCCAGGGCGACGCCGGTGATCTGGAGGGAGGTGCGCTCGCCGGCCTCCGCCGCCTCGCGCGGCTGGCCATGGACCTGGATGCTCCGCACCCGCACCATCCCGCCCTCCGGCTCACCGCCGCGCACCGGCAGCAGCTCCAGGGTATCCCCGGCGCGGATGGCGCCGCTCGCCAGGGTCCCGGTCGCCACCACCCCCAACCCGCGCAGGTGGAAGGCGCGGTCGACGGGCAGGCGGGCGGGGCGGGGATCGGGGAGGGCGACGTGGCGCTCCGCCAGCTCGACCAGGGCGGCCTTGAGCTCCGGGATCCCCTGCCCCGTGGTGCTGGAGACCGGCAGGATGGGCGCCCCCGCGAACGGCGTCGGCGCCAGCAGCTCCTCGACCTCCAGGGTGGCCAGCTCCAGGAGGTCCGGGGCGACGAGGTCGGCCTTGGTGAGGGCGACGATCCCGGCCGGGATGCCGAGCAGCGAGCAGACCGCCAGGTGCTCGCGGGTCTGCGGCTTCACCCCCTCGTCGGCCGCCACCACCAGCAGGAGGACGCGGATGCCGCCGAGCCCGGCGAGCGCGTTGTGCAGAAAGCGCTCGTGCCCGGGGACGTCGATGAAGCCGAGCTGGAGGTCCCCCTCGTTCAGATGGGCGAACCCCAGGTCGATCGTGATGCCGCGCTCCTTCTCCTCGGCCCAGCGGTCGCAGTCGATCCCGGTCAGGGCCAGCACGAGGCTGGTCTTGCCGTGGTCGATGTGGCCGGCGGTGCCGACGACGGTGCGGCGCATCGGTCGAGCCTCCCCCGTCACTTCGCGAGGGTTTCGCGGGCGATCCGGTTGAGGGTGGCGCCGTCGGCCGAGCTGCCGAAGCGGACCTTCATCTCCTTCATGATCGCGCCCATGGCGGCCGGGCCGGAGAGCCCCTGGGCGGCCACGAACTCCTCGATGGCGGCGCGGATCTGCGCCTCGCCCACCTGGGCGGGCAGGTAGGCGGCGAGGATCTCGCCCTCCGACTGCTCCTTGGCCGCGAGCTCCTCGCGCCCCCCCTGGCGGTACTGGGTGGCGGCCTCCTCGCGCTGCTTGATGGCCTTGCGGACCAGGGAGACGAAGCCCTCCTCGTCCACGTCGGCGCCGCGGCTGATCTTCTCGTTCTTGAGCGCCGTCAGGAGCATCCGCAGGGTCGAGAGCTTCTCCTTCTCGCCTGCCTTGAGGGCCGTCTTGACGTCGGCTTCGATGCGCTGCTGGGGTGTGGTGGTGGTCATGGCCGGGATTATAGGGGCAGGGACCCCTGGAGGCCGGTCCGGGAAGAGCGTGCGGATTCGGCGGGTTGGAGTTATGCTGGTGAGGACTCATTCTCATGCTTCCCTGAAAACAAAGACCCCATGACCAACCTTGTACGACCTCCCGATCTTTGGGTAAGAACATACTTGGGTATGGCATCGATAATGCGACGGTGTTATCTTTCTCTCAGGAGTTGGCAGCAGCCCTGGGACATGCCGCTGCCGAAAGCACATGGAAAGAGACACACAGCAACGCCGCGCCATCCGAGCCGCCATCGAAGAAGCCGACCGTCCGATGAGCCCGCGCGAGGTTCTCGACTCCTCGAAGGATCTGTCGCCCGGCCTCGGGATCGCCACGGTCTACCGCACGATCAAGTCCTGGATGGAGTCCGGCTGGCTCCAGCAGGTCGATCTGCCGGGAGAGCCGCCGCGCTACGAGCTGCGGGGCAAGCAGCACCACCATCATTTCCACTGTCGCCGCTGCGACCGCGTGTACGAGCTGCAGGGTTGCCCGGACGGGCTCCGTACCCTGACCCCGAACGGCTTCGCCCTCGAAGCCCACGAGCTCGTGCTGTACGGCCGCTGCTCGACGTGCGCGGCCTGAGGGCCGGGCTTCTCGGGATCGGGACCCTCTGCCTCGGCGCCCTGGCTCTGACGGGGTGCCGGGTGGGGGGCCCGCCGGCCCCCTGCTGCCCGGCGGCCGCCGCCCATGCCGCGACCGATGGCGCCAAGGTATCGGCGCCCCTTCAGGTGGCGGTGAGCGTGCCGCCCCAGGCCTACTTCGTCGAGCGGATCGGCGGCAGCCGGGTGCGGGTCGAGGTGATGATCCCGCCGGGCTATTCGCACGTCGATTACCCCCTCACGCCACGGCGCATGTTGGCGCTCAGCCGCGCCGCCCTCTACGTCAAGGTCGGCCACCCCGGCTTCGAGTTCGAGACCCGGCAGATCGACCCCTTCCTGGCCCAGCAGCCGGGGGTGAAGGTGATCGACATGTCGCGCGGCATGCG
>DATAHG010000744.1:0-15284 GCA_036263295.1 Thermoanaerobaculia bacterium
GGGATCTGGCCGGGGTTGGGGAGGAAGTTGGGGAAGGAGATGCCGCCCCGCTCCTCTTCGACCTCCAGCCGCCAGCCTTGAGCGGCGGCGGCATCCACGGCCCGCTCGCACCAGGGGCGGCAGGGGCCGTGCGGATCGACCGGAGCGATCGGCGGACCGCTTTCGAAAATCATCTCCGTTTCCGTGGCGGCGGCGATTTCCGCCGCCAGGCTGGCCAGGCTCTGCGCCAGACCGGAGCTCTCGGCCAGGCGCAGGAAGCGGGCCTCGCCTTCCACGATGGCCCGGTCCGGGACCACGTTGAGCTGCTGGTCGGTGCCGACCAGACCGGCGTTGGCGGCGAGGCTGTCCACGAAGCCGGCCTCCCCGGCCACCAGGCGCCCGGTGTTGATGGTGGGACCCCCGGAGCGGGAGAGCGCCGCCGCCTCCGCGCACCAGCGCGCCGCCGCCACCAGGGCGGAGCGCCCCTGCCAGAAGTGGAGGCCGGAGTGGGCCGACCGGCCCCGCACCTGGAGCCGCCACTGGAACATGCCGCGCCGGCCGGCCACCATGGTCTCGGCCCCGGCTTCCTGCCCGGGCTCGCCCGGCTCCAGCACCCAGAGCGCCCGCGCCGACGCGCCCCAGCGCTGCACCGCGGCTCGCGACAGGCCGCCGCCGACCTCCTCGTCCGGCACCACGACCAGGAGGAGGTCCGCAGGGGGGCGGATTCCCCGATCGCGGAGCAGGTCGAGGGCTCCCACCAGCATGGCGAGCCCCCCCTTCATGTCGATGGCTCCCGTCGCGACCAGGCGGTCCCCCTCGCGCTGCGGCACGGCCGCCGGCAGGACGGTGTCGAGATGCCCGATCAGGAGCAGATGGCTGCGGGAGGTGTCCGCCCCCCGTGCGTAGAGCACCGGCAACGGCCCACGGCCGCCGTCTTCCTCCTGGATCTCGATGGACAGGCCGTGCTCGGAGAGCGCCGCGCCGAAACGCTCCGCCATCCGGCGGATTCCGGCGGGATCTCCGCTGGGGGAAGAGATCGCGGTCAGCTCGGCGAGAAGATCGGCGGCGCGGCGGAAGAGGGGCTCGGGGAGGAGGTCGGTAAAGGGCTCCATGGGCCCGGTAGCATATACCGGGCCCATGGAGCCGAAATGCTCAGCCTGCGCAGATGGCGGCCTGGTTGCAGGTGCCGGACGTGTTGTCTGGACAGGTGTAGAGCGTGACCGTTCCTCCTCCCCCATCACCACCACCGCTGGCCAGCTTCAGCACGGTTTCCCTGTGGAGCTGCAGCTTCCTGCTCTTCGACTCACTTTCGATTCTGGCTTGCTTTTTCACGGGGTTCCTCCCATTCCCTCGCCCGACGAGGGGGTCAAATGCAAGCGGCGTTCTGCCACCAGGGGACGTCTGGGCAAGTCCAGACAGTCACGGTGGCGCTGTCGCCCGCTATAATATGCTCCAATGTCTCTTTGTGAAGCTGTAGCTTCTTTACAATCTTTGCTGGTCTCTTCTGCATGACACATCCTCCGACAAAAAGTTTCGGGTTCGACTCCCATCAACCATACGGACCGACCGAACTGCAAAACATAGGAGATGACAACTTCCATCTAGAAAGGTGCTCTCTCCGCCAAATAGCGTGCCGCCTGCTCCAGCCTTGTGCTGTGGCTCCGTTCCCCTCGTCCGCTATACTCCTGCGAATCCGAAAGCTCGGGGAGGGGAGCTTTGCCTTTCGACGACAACACTCTGGTGGAGGTCCCAGGTCTGCCTGGAACACGTAAGCAGGTGCTGACGCCCTACCGCATTCTCGAGTGTCTCGGCGGGGGCGCGATGGGAGTGGTGTACAAGGCCGAAGACTCGCGCCTCCAACGCACCGTCGCCATCAAATTCCTCCCCCCGGACCTCACTCGCGATCCGGAGGCCAAAGAACGCTTCCTCCAGGAGGCGCGCCTCGCCTCGTCCCTCGACCATCCCAACCTCTGCACGATCTACGAGGTGGGGGAGAGCGAGACCGGCCAGCTCTACCTGGCCATGGCGTTCTACGACGGCGAGAACCTCAAGAAGCGCATCGAGCGCGGACCGCTGCCGGTCGCCGACGCCCTGGAGATCGCGGCGCAGATCGCGAGCGGCCTCTCCCGCGCCCACGCCTCGGGGATCATCCACCGCGACGTCAAACCCGCCAACGTCATGCTGACCTCGCGCGGCGAGGTCAAGCTGGTCGACTTCGGCCTCGCCAAGCTGATGGGGGAGATGGGGATCAACGTCACCCGCGACGGCGCCCTCATGGGGACCCCCGCCTACATGTCCCCCGAGCAGGCCCAGGGCAAGCCGATCGACATCCGCACCGACGTCTGGTCGCTCGGCGTCGTGCTCTACGAGATGCTCACCGGGGCCCGGCCGTTCACCGGCGAGGCGTGGCAGGCGGTGATCCAGGCGGTGATCAGCAAGAACCCGGAGCCGGTGCGGCGGCAGCGCCCCGAGGTGCCGGCGGCGCTGGAGCGCATCGTCCAGAAGTGCCTGGCCAAGAAGCCCGCCGACCGCTACGCCACGATCGAGGACCTGGCCGCCGATCTCAATGCATTGCGCACACCCGCGCAGAGCAGCTTTGGGAGCTGGAGCCGCGCCATCGCGCCGGTGCGTCCGACGAAACGCTCCTGGCGCTGGATGGCCGTGTTGGGCATCCTGCTGCTGCTCGGGGGCAGCGCCTACGTGGGCCTGCGCCAGCTCCCCCGGAGCCCGCCCGCCGCGAAGGGCGAGGAGCCCGCGGTGCGCTCGGACGCGGCCCTGGTGACGGACGGGCGCAAGATGATCGTGGTGCTCCCCTTCGACAACCTGGGAGACCCGCAGGACGCCTACTTCTCCGAGGGGATCACCGAGGAGATCACCAGCCGTCTCGCCGCGATCCAGGGGCTGGGGGTGATCTCCCGCACCAGCGCCAGCAAGTACCGCGGCTCGGGCAAGAGCCTGCCCCAGATCGCCGGAGAGCTGAACGTCGATTACGTGCTCGAGGGCACGGTCCGCTGGGAGCACTCGTCCTCGGGCCCGAGCCGGGTGCGGGTCACGCCGCAGCTCATCAAAGTGCCGGAGGACACCCACCTCTGGTCCGAGCGCTACGACCGTGAGATCGGCGAGATCTTCAAGGTGCAGTCGGAGATCGCCGCGAAGGTCATCACGCAGCTCAACGTCACCCTCCTCCAGGCCGAGCGGCAGGCCCTGCAAGGGCGTCCGACCGCCAGCGCCGAGGCCTACCAGGCCTACCTCAAGGGGAGGAGCCGCCTCACCTCGCTCGTGCCGGGCTCGAAGAAAGAGGGCGAGGAGGCGGTGGCCCTGTTCAACGAGGCGATCCGCCTCGACCCCGGCTTCGCGCTGGCCTATGCCTCGCTCTCGCGCGCCCACTCCTCCCTGTATCAGGGGGGCTTCGACGTCACCCCCGAGCGTCTCGATCTCGCCCGCCAGGCGGCCGACCGGGCGCTGGAGCTTCAGCCCGATCTGCCGGAGGGGCACCTCGCCCTCGGGTATTACCATTACTGGGGGCACCGGGCCTACGATCGGGCCCTGGCGGAGTTCGATCAGGTCGAGCGGGTGCAGCCCAACAACACGGAGGTCCTGGAGGCCCTCGGCTACATGCTGCGCCGCCAGGGCCGGTTGCAGGAGGCGGTGAAACGGCTGCGGCGCGCCTTCGTTCTCGATCCGCGCAACTCGTTTCTCGCCACCAACGTCGGCAATACCTACACGATCCTGCGCCAGTACCAGCTCGCGGAGGACTACTTCGAGCTCGCCATCTCGCTGGATCCCCAGCAGGCCGTCCCCTACGTCGCCCAGGCCGTCAACATCCGCCTCTGGAAGGGGGATGCCGCCCGGGCGCGGGCCTATCTCGAAGCCGCTCCCACCAAGGCCGGGGACGCCCTGGCCCTGGAGACCGACTGGATCGACCAGAACATCCAGGAGCGGCGTTTCGGGGAGGCCCTGCGGCGGATCGAGTCCCTGCCCAGGAACTTCGTGCGCAACCAGGAGCAGGTCTATCCGCGGGTGCTCCTGGAGGGGCACGTCTTCCGCTTCCTCGGACGCCAGGACGAGGCCCGGCGGGCCTATGAGGAGGCCCGCCGCCTTCTCGCGGACGAGGTGCGGCGGAACCCGCGCGACGCCCGCCTCCAGAGCTCGCTGGGCATGGCGCTCGCCGGCCTCGGCCGGCGCCAGGAGGCCATGCGCGCCGCCGGCGTTGCCGTCGAGCTGTCGCCGATGTCGAACGACGCGGTGAGCGGCGTCCATCGCCTGCTCGACCTCGCCCGGGTCTACACCATGGTCGGCGAGCAGGAGGCCGCTCTCGACCAGATCGAATACCTGCTCTCGATCCCGGCGCCCCTCTCCCGGCCGATGCTGCGGCTCGACCCGTTCTGGGACCCGCTGCGCAACTCGCCGCGTTTCCAGGCCCTGGTCCGGGCGCGCTGAGGCCGCGGCGGGAATGGCGTAGAATCCCGGCGAGAGGAGGGTCTCGACCCATGGTCAGCGCTGTCATCCTGCTGGTGGTGGAGAAGTCCAAAGTGAACGAGGTGGCGGAGAAGCTGGTCGAGCTGCCGAGCATCTCCGAGGTTTATTCGGTCGCCGGGCAGTACGATCTGGTGGCGATCGCCCGGGTCAAGGACAACGAGGGGATCGCCGACGCGGTGACCAACCAGATGCTCAAGATCGAAGGGATCGTCCGTTCCGAGACCCTGATCGCCTTCCGCGCCTTCTCGCGCTACAACCTCGAGCGGATGTTCTCGATCGGCAACGAAGAGCCCCCGCCGCGTCCCTGACCCGCTCGTCTCCTGAAGCTCTCTCGCGCCGCGCCTGTCCGGTCTTCCGGGCAGGCGCTTTGCATATGGTCTCTGGGGAAATCGGGCCGGAACAGGACCGAGCTACAACGAGAGGTTCCCTATGAGCGCTCCCCTCCGCATCCGGATGTCCATCCCAGAGCCACCCGCCTGGGCCACGGTCACCTCGCGTGACGCGCGCCCCGTATCGCTCCCGGCAGCACGGCCGGTCATCGATCTCGACGAAACCCTCCCTCTCGGGACCATGCGGCGGCTGCCGCCCCAGGACGTGCTGCCGATGCGGTGCCTCTCCTGCCAGGGCCGGGTCGAGCGCGCCACCGCGCCGGTCCAGGTTCTGCGGGACGGCTGCAATCTCTCCTGGGACGCCGTCCCTGCCTGGGTTTGCACACATTGCAAGCGGCCCTACTTCGAGGCGAGCGAGGTAGAGCTGGTGCGGCGCTCCCTGAGCGCGGTGCGCCACCTCCCGAAGCGGGCCTGACCCGCTCTCTCCCGTTGTTGCCGCAGCCCCGCGCCGGACCCGGCACGGGGTTGTGCTATCCTCTGCGGCCCCGTCGCCCGTCGTGGTCAATCCCGCCGGCGTACAGCCCCCAAAAGATTCAGAAAGAGGCCGCTTGTGACCGATATAAGAGAGGACGTACGGAATCTGGCCATCATCGCCCACGTCGACCACGGCAAGACCACGCTGGTCGACGCGATGCTCTGGCAGAGCGGGATCTTCCGCTCCAATGAAGCTGTCGTGGAGCGGGTGATGGACTCCATCGACCTGGAGCGCGAGAAGGGCATCACGATCATGGCCAAGAATACGGCCATCAACTTCCACGGCACTCGCATCAATATCGTGGACACGCCCGGTCACGCCGACTTCGGCGGCGAGGTGGAGCGCACCCTCAAGATGGTGGACGGCGTGCTCCTGCTGGTCGACGCCAGCGAAGGGCCCCTGCCGCAGACCCGCTTCGTGTTGCGCAAGGCCCTCGAGGCCGGTCTCAAGCCGATCGTGGTGATCAACAAGATCGACCGCCCCGACGCCCGCATCGACGAAGTGATCAACGAGGTGTACGACCTCTTCATCGACCTCGACGCCACCGAAGAGCAGCTCGACTTCCCGATCCTCTACACCAACGCCAGGAAGGGCACCTGCCGGCGCACCGCCGACGGTCCGGACGAGATGCTGGTGCCGCTGTTCGAGGAGATCCTGCGCACGGTGCCGGCGCCGTCCTACGACCCGGAGATGCCGTTGCAGCTCCTCTTCGTCACGCTGGACTACGACGACTACGTCGGACGCCTGGCCATCGGCCGGCTGTTCAACGGCCGGGTCCGCAAGGCCCAGGAGGCCGCCCTCTGCCGGCTCGACGGCAGCGTCGCCCCGGTCAAGCTGTCGGTCCTCTACGGCTACGAAGGGCTGCGGCGGGTCGAGATCGCCGAGGCCGGCCCGGGCGACATCGTCGCCATCGCGGGCATCGAAGAGGTGAGCATCGGCGAGACCCTCTCCGAGCGCGAGAACCCGGTGCCGCTGCCGCAGATCCACGTCGACGAGCCCACCATCACCATGGTGGTGTCGGTCAACGATTCGCCCTTCGCGGGCCGCGACGGCAAGCACGTCACCTCCCGCAAGCTCAAGGAGCGCCTGGAGAAGGAGAGCCTGGGCAACGTCTCGATCCGGGTGGAGCCCACCTCCACGCCCGAGTCCTTCCAGGTCTCCGGCCGCGGCGAGCTGCAGCTCGCGATCCTGATCGAGATGATGCGCCGCGAGAGCTACGAGATGGCGGTCGGCAAGCCCGAGGCGATCACCCGGCGCATCGACGGCCAGCTCCACGAGCCCATGGAGCTGCTGGTGATCGACTGCCCCGAGGAGTTCATCGGCGTCATCACCCAGAAGATGGGGCAGCGCAAAGGCCGGATGATCAAGATGGTCAACCACGGCTCGGGGCGAGTGCGGATCGAGTTCCGGGTGCCGTCGCGCGGCCTGATCGGCTTCCGCTCCGAGTTCCTCACCGACACCAAGGGCACCGGCATCATGAACCACCTGTTCGACGGCTTCGAGGCCTGGCAGGGGGACATCTCCCACCGCGCGACCGGCGCCCTGATCTCCGACCGCGCCGGCCGCACCACCGCCTACGCGATCGAGAACCTGCAGCCCCGCGGCGTCCTCTTCCTCGCCCCCGGCGAGGAGGTCTACGAAGGCATGGTGGTGGGGGAGCACTCCCGCGCCAACGACCTCGACGTCAACATCACCAAGGAGAAGAAGCTCACCAACATGCGGGCTTCGGGCTCCGACGACACGGTCCGCCTCATCCCGCCCCGGGTGATGAATCTGGAGCAGGCCCTGGAGTTCATCCGGGAGGACGAGCTGGTCGAGGTGACCCCCTCCACTTTCCGCCTCCGCAAGCGCATCCTGCAGGCCAACCGCCGTAAGTAAACGCCTGCTGGAACGCAGGTTGCCTGGAACGCAGGTTGCAAAGGTTCGGGCCAAGCGGCGCAGCCCCAGGGCTGGCGCTGCGCCCGGGCCGGACCGGTGGGGTTGTCGCACCGGGATCCGCGCCTTGAACGGACCTTCGCAACACCAGGGGTGGTTGCGGGAAGAAAAACGGAGGTACCTCATGAAAAAAATCATACTCTGCGCGGCGGCCGCTCTGGCTCTCGCCGCCGGACCCGCCATGGCAGGTGATTTCTCGGTGTTCGGCTCCTACTGGGATACCAAGGATGCCGAGGAGGCGCTCGGCGTCGGCGCCAAGGCGCGCTTCGGCATCGTCGAGCTGCGTGGAACTTACTTCAACGATGTCACGGCGGACACGTCCCCCGAGAGCCGCGACTTCGAGGTCAAGGCGATCCCCCTCGAGGCCGGCCTGAATTTCCAGTTCGCCAAGGGCGAGCGCTTCAGCCCCTACGTCGGCGGCGGTGCCAGCTACTTCCTGCTCGACACCAACCGCGGCGACATCGATGACGAGCTGGGTTGGTACGGCGTCGTCGGCGCCGACATCGGCGCGCCCAACGGGCTTTCGTTCATGGCCGAGGCGATCTACCGCAACGTCGAGGCGACCGTCACGAACGAGGAGGACCTCACCGATCCCAACATCGAGGACGAGGTGGCCTTCGACCTGAGCGGCATCGGCGTCAACCTCGGTCTGGTCTGGCGCTTCTGATCCAGGATTCCCAGTGCGGGCGAGCCTGCGGCGGCGTTCTCCGCCACCGCAGGCTCGTCTTGCGTTTTCCGATATCGATGAGGGAGCATTTTCGCTATGCTGGAGCCGCGGTAGCGGTTACAGCTTTACAACATCTGGAGAGGAGGTTTGTCTTGAGAGGCAAGACCGCGCTCTGTTCCTTGATTCTTGCGGGGCTGTTGCTGTTCACCGGGGTGGCCCCGGTGGCGGCGGACATCTGCGCCAGCGACGACGTGCCGGCGGCGACGCTGCTGCTGCCCTACTTCGAGGTGGACCTGGACAACGTCTGGGGCATCTCGACACTGTTTTCGGTCAACAACGCGTCGGCCACGGCGGTGCTGGCCCACGTCGTGCTCTGGTCCGACCTGTCGGTGCCGGTGCTGGACTTCAACATCTACCTGACCGGCTATGACGTGCAGACCGTGAACCTGCGCGACATCCTGGTCAACGGCGTCCTGCCGCGCACCGCTTCCGACCAGCAGGATCCCCTGGACACCATCAGCCCGCAGGGCGACTTTTCGCAGGACATCAACTTCGCCTCCTGCCAGGGGCAGCTCCCGCCCCCGACCCTGCCGTCGACCTTCATCCAGCACCTGCAGAATTCGCTGACCGGGCAGTCCTCCTCGGTGCTCGGCAACCGCTGCGCCGGCCGCGACCTCGGCGACCGCCATGCCCGGGGCTACCTGACCATCGACACGGTCAGCAACTGCACCCTGCGCTTCCCGGGCGACGTCGGCTACTTCGCGCCCGGCGGCACCGGCGACGCGACGAACCAGAACGTCCTCTGGGGCGACTACTTCTACGTCAACGACATGGCCAACCTCGCGCAGGGCGAGACCCTAGTCCACATCGAGGCGAGCGCCACCAATCCGGAGACCTCGACGCCGGGCGAGTACACCTTCTACGGCCGCTACGTGAGCTGGACCGCCATCGACAACCGCGAGCCGCTCGCCACCAACTTCGCGGTCCGCTATGTCAACGGCGGCACCTTCACCGGCGGCACCGACCTGATCGTCTGGCGCGACTCGAAGGTCAACCAGGGCGCCTTCACCTGCCCGGCGGTGGCCGGCGCCCGTCCGCCCTGGTACCCGCTCGGCCAGGAGTCGATCGTCATCTTCGACGAGGAGGAGAACCCCGAGCTGCCGGCGAGCTTCCCGATCTCGCCGCAGCCGCCGGGCGAGTTCCTGGTGCCCTTCCCGGCCGAGGCCCAGCGCGTCGACGTCGACGGCCCCGCCCTGCCGGTGGGACCGTCGTTCGGCTGGCTGTTCCTCAACCTCAACACCACGGTTCCGGCCGCCGGCAACAACCCGCCGGAGGATCCCGCCGCCGCCCAGGCCTGGGTGACGGTGACCATGGACGCCGAGGGGCGCTTCAGCGTCGGCTTCGACGCCATCCGCCTCGACGACGCCTGCAACGCCGCCCACTTCACGCCGGGCGCCGACCTGCCCTAGCTCCGGCCCCCGCCCCCTCCCGTCCGCGGGAGGGGGCTTGTTCCCTCCTTGCAGCTATTTCGTTCCTCTGATATGTTGGCTGAGCATTTCCTTGCGCGTAGAACCTTCTCTCCTTGACGCGAGAGAAGTCTCTGTCTTCTGCTGCCGCTCTCGTCAACGATGTGCTGTAAGGAGGATCTCGCCTCATGAAACGAGCTTTACTAGGCCTCGCTCTGTTCCTGTCCCTGGCCGGGCTGACCGCCCCCCTGGCCGCCGACATCTGTGTGATCGACGACGTTCCGGCGGCGACGCTGCTGCTGCCCTATTTCGAGGTGGACCTCGTCAACGGCCAGGGCATCAACACCCTGTTCTCGGTCGCCGATGCCTCGGCCTCGGCGGTGCTGGCCCACGTCGTGGTCTGGTCGGACCTCTCGGTGCCGGTGCTGGACTTCAACATCTATCTGACCGGCTATGACGTGCAGACCATCAACCTGCGCGACATCCTCGTCAACGGCATCCTGCCGCGCACGGCTTCGGCCGGACAGGATCCGGGCGACACCATCAGCAACAAGGGCACCTTCTCGCAGGACATCAACTTCGCCTCCTGCTCCGGGCAGCTCCCGCCGCCCACCCTGCCGTCGACGTTCATCACCCACCTGCAGAACTCGCTGACCGGCCAGTCCTCGGCCGTCCTCGGCAACCGCTGCGCGGGCCTGTCCTACGGCGACCACATCGCGCGCGGCTACGTCACGGTGGACACGGTCAACAACTGCACCCTGCGTTTCCCCGGCGACCCCGGCTACTTCGCGGCCGGCGGCGCGGGTGACGTCACCAACCAGAACGTGCTCTGGGGCGACTACTTCTACATCGATCCGGCCAACCAGTTCGCGCAGGGCGAGTCCCTGGTTCACATCGAGGCGAGCGCCACCAGCCCGGAGACCACGTTGCCGGGCGAGTACACCTTCTACGGCCGCTACGTCGCCTGGACCGCGGCCGACAACCGCGAGCCGCTCTCCACCCAGTTCGCGTCGCGCTACGTCAACGGCGGCACCTTCACCGGTGGCACCGACCTGATCGTCTGGCGCGATTCGAAGGTCAGCCAGGGCGCCTTCACCTGCGGCACCTTGCCGGCCTGGTACCCGCTGGGCCAGGAAGGCCTCGTGATCTTCGACGAGGAAGAGAACCCCAACGTGCCGACGACCTTCCCGATCTCGCCGCAGCCGCCGGGCGACACCCTGGTGCCGTTCCCGGCCGAGGCCCAGCGCACCGGGATCAGCGGCTCGGAGTTCCCCGTGCCGTTCGACTTCGGCTGGCTCTACCTCGACCTCAACACCGCGGTCACCGCGGCGGGCAACAATCCGCCGGAAGATCCGATCGCGGCTCAGGCCTGGGTCACCACGGTGATGAACGCCGGCGGCCGGTTCAGCGTCGGCTTCGACGCCATCCAGCTCGACTCGGCCTGCGACGCCAACCACACGGTGCCGGGCGACTTATAAGCCTTTCCCGGCGGCACGCTCTCGACGGGCCGGGGTCCTCCCCGGCCCGTTTTGTTTTTGTAACAAACCCCGCCGATCCGCTCCCTAATCTCTGCGAAGAGAAACCAGAGGGAGCTCACCATGTTCCGAACGATTCAAATTCTTTTTGGCTTGACGGCCCTCGTGGCCCTGTCCGCCCTGCCCGCGGGCGCCGTGACCTGCGCCGCCGACAACGTGCCCGCCGCCACCCTGCTGCTGCCCTATTTCGAGGTGGACCTATCGAGCCGCACCGGCGCCGACACGATCTTTTCGATCAACAACGCCTACGCCGACGCGGCGATCGCCAAGGTGGAGGTGTGGACCGACCTCGGCGTGCCGATCTTCGGGTTCAACGTCTACCTGACCGGCTACGACGTCGAGGTGATCGACCTGCGCGACATCCTCCTCTACGGCATCCTGCCGGACACGATGACCGGCAGCCCGCCGCCGAGCTGCCCCAAGGAGGCCCTGGCGCCCGGCCCGCTGCCGGCCGCCACCCTGGCGGACTACCAGAGCGCCTTCACCGGCAATCCGGTGCCCTCCCTGGGCGGGAAGTGCGCCGCCGTCAACCGCGGCGACAAGATCGCGCGCGGCTACATTACGGTGGACTCCGTCACGAGCTGCACGACGCAGCTCCCGACCACCCCCGGCTATTTCGCCGGAGTCGCCGGCACCGCCAACGTGCTCTGGGGGGATTTCTCCCTGGTCAACCTCGACCGCAAGGAGGCCTTCGGAGATCCGCTGGTCCACATCGAGGCCGACACCGCCAGCGCCGAGACCGCGGTCGCCGGAAACTACACCTTCTATGGCCGCTACATCGGCTGGAACGCGTCCGACCGCCGCGAGCCGCTGCCCACCACTTTCGGCGCCCGCTACACCAACCTCAGCCCGTTCGACGGCGACGGCGACCTGATCGTCTGGCGCGATCCCAAGGTGAATCAGCTCCCGTTCACCTGTCCCGTCTCCCCCGGGGTCCGCCCGGCCTGGTACCCGCTGGGGCAGGAGGTCTACCTCGCCTTCGACGAGCAGGAGAACGCCGTGGCCCCACACACCCGGCCGTTCCCGGCCGCCACGCAGCGCGTGCCGGTCTCCAGCCTCGGCCTCCCTTACGGAGCGGGCTGGCTGTTCCTCAACCTGAATGCCTCGGTGGCTGCGGCGGGGCCGAATCCCCCGGAGGACCCGCGCGCCGCGCAAGCCTGGGTGATGACGGTGATGAGCGACAAGGACGGCGTCCTCAAGTCCGGCTACGACGCCATGCAGTACGACAGCGCCTGCCGGTCGCGGCACTTCAAGCCCTGAGGCGGGAGCCTCAGTCGTAGATCCCGTCGGCGAACCAGGAGCCGGTGGCGCGATCGCGGAACAGGCGATAGATCCCGCTGCCGGCGACCTCCACGTCCCAATAATCGCGGCCGGTCGGGCTCTCGGTCCACCACTCCTCCTCGAGACCCCAGGGACCCGAGGCGACCTTGACCTTGCCCTGGATGCGAGGGCGCTTGTCCGAGGCCTCGTCCTCCAGCGACTTCACCTCGGCCGGCGGCCGGGTCGCCAGCTCCTCCGGATCGGGCTCCGGGGGACTGGCCTCCACGGCTCCGACCACCCAGGGCTCGTAGTCCGGCTCCGGCTCCGCCGTGATCACCTCCAACTCGATCGGCGGCCGCAGCACGCGCACCGCCAGGAGACCGCGCCCGCTGCGCGGCTCGCGCCGGACCTCCGGAGGGGGAGGGGGGGCGTACTCCACCAGGGCGAAGCGCTCGGGGCGGTGGCCGTCGACCGGCCGTGGCGAGCCCACCCGGCCCGGACCGAGGAGCGCGAAGAGCCGGGCGAGGGTGGTGGCCAGACGATCCGGCGACAGCGCCGCCGGGCCGTAGAGCGAGAGCTGCGCCTCGCGCGGCCGGTCCGGATGGGCGATGAAGGTGAAGCCGGCGACCGGAGCGCCAGGTGGGCGGGCCTCCAGGTCGAGCCGTACCAGGGTGAGCAGGGTCTTGACGTCGCGCGTCGGCGCCGGCAGGTCCACCGAGCGGGTCTGGAAGCCGTCGGGCTCCAGGCGGAACGACAGCTCCAGGCGGATGCAGGCGAGCCCGCGCGCCTCCATGCGCTGGCTGAGCCGCTCCAGGGCGGCGCGGCCGACGAACAGGAACGGCTCCAGAGAGACCAGGGGCCACTCCAGGCTCATCCCCTCCTGCAGCTCCGGCGGCGGCTCGCGCGGCGTGAGCGGGCGCGGATCGAGGCCGCGCGCCGTGGCGTGCAGCTCGCGACCGGCCTCGCCCAGGCGGCTCGTCACCTTCGACTTGGGCAGCTTCGCGAAGTCGCCGATCGTGCGCAGGCCCCAGCGCTCCAGGGTGGCCGCGAGATCCGCCCGCGGCGTCAGCCGGGAGAGCGGGAGGGGGGCGAGAAAGGCCGCCTCCTCGCCCTCCGGCACGATCACGGGCGAATCCGGCAGCCCCGCCGCCACCTCGGCCGCCAGCTTGCTGGAGGCGATCCCCACCCGCCCCGGCAGGCCGGCCGCCTCGGCGGCGTCCACCAGGGCGCGGCCGAGGTCGAGCTCCGGCTGGTCGCCGCGGAAGTGGCGCTCGAACCCGTCGATGTCGAGAAAGGCGAGGCCGCCGCCTCCGTCCTCGATACGCGGCGAGAACCCTTCGGCCACCTCCAGGAGGGCCTCCTGGGCGGTCCGTTCGCACTCCGGGTCGCGGGCGCGCGCCACCAGCTTGGGAGTGACCGCGCGCGCCTGGGCCAGAGTGAGCCCGGGGCGCACCCCGGAGCGGCGCGCCAGGCGGGTGGCGGCGACCACCCGGGCGGCGTTGCCGTTGCCCTCGACGACCACCAGGGCTTCGCGGGTCAGCTCCGGCTCGCTGCGCAGGCGCGCGGCGAGCGGAAAGAGGGGGACGTGGATACAGGCGAGCCGGACCCGAGGCAACCGATCACCTCCGGCTGGCGGTGGCGCGCAGCGGCCGGACCTCGCCGGCCTCCTCGCCCGGAGACCGCGGCTCCCGGGTCTCCTGCCCCGGCGCCTTCTCGGCTCCCTTCTTCTCCTGGCGGGACGGCGCCGCGGGGCGTGGCGTCTCCGCCATGGCGAGGTCGAGCCCTTCGGCCTGGCCCGGCAGCCGGCCGCGGTGCTTCTCGATCTCGATCCGCGCGCCGGTGCCGGCGAGGAGAGCGGGGGAGCCCTCGCCGGCCGTGGCGCTCTTCCAGGCGGTGCGGATCCGCCCCGCCTTGAGCACCACGGCGGCGGCGGTGCCGCTCACCCGGTAGGGGCTCACCACCAGCAGGGCCGAGCCCTGGGCCTGGGCGGCGCGCGCCAGCCGCAGCCAGGCCGCCTCCAGCCCGCGGCCGCCGCGGATCGGCGGCGCCCCCAGGTCGAGCACCACCAGCGGGAAGCCGGTGCCGAGCACCATCTCGGCGCTCGCCAGGGCCTGCTTGAGATTGTTGGGTCGTAGCCAGAGCAGCCGCTCCAGATCCACCCCCAGGGTCTGGGCGGTGGCCGGATCGAGACTGTCCCCCAGATCGACCAGGGCGGCGGCCTCGCCGACGCCGGTGGCCGCCGCCAGGGTGGTGAGGGCGGCGGAGAAGCGGCCGCTCGACCGCGGGCCGATCAGCTCGACGAGCTGGCCCTTGGGAAGGCCGCCCGCCAGGAGCTGGTCGAGAGCGGGGACGGTGGTGGGCAGGACCTCGCCGGCCTCGGCCTCTTCCTGGCGCGAGCGCTCCAGCTCGCGGCCGCTGCGCACCTGATCCCGCAGCGTCGGGGGGAGGAGAGCCCGCAGCTTGCGCAGGCTCGCGGAGGCGGAGGAGAACCCCGCTTCGTCGTTCTCTTCCTGGGTTATCCTGGCGGTCATTCTGGCGGCAGCGCGGCTCATGGTCTCTCGCCCTCGACCGCTAATCTAAAGCGTAACGGGGGCGTAAGTCAATGGCGGAAAGGTTTAACATCCATTCGCGTAAAGTGCTGTGAGAGCTTGGTTTTCGCCTCCTATTGATCGTTCATCACCACGCCTGCGCGCGCAATTTCCCGGAAGGCGGGACTTGTGACCGGCAGGGCCCACCGAAAAAACCTTCCTCAAGCGCGCCGCCGGATCCCCGGATAGAATCCGCCCGACAGGACCGCACCCGAGGAGGTGACCCGATGAGCAACCCGAGCCTCAGCCTGACGTCCCCCGCCTTCTCCCACCAGGAGGAGATCCCCACCCGCTTCACCTGCGAGGGGGAGGACATCTCGCCGGCCCTCGACTGGGCGAAGCTGCCCCCCGCCACCCGCAGCCTGGCCCTGATCGTGGACGACCCCGACGCGCCCGACCCCAAGGCCCCCAAGACCACCTGGGTCCACTGGGTGCTCTACGACATCCCGGTCTCGGCCGAGGGGCTGCCGGAGGCGGTGAAGCCGATCGACCTGCCGGCCGGCACCAAGGA
>DATAHG010000745.1:0-2432 GCA_036263295.1 Thermoanaerobaculia bacterium
GATCTCGCCGGGCGCATGAAGCACCCGGGGACTCTCTGGCTGCTGCTGCCGAAGGCGGTGGTGGAGAGATTGGGCCGCCCGGAGCGGGGTGTCAGTGCACCCACGGACCCCGGCGCACCTCTCCGTCATCCGCAGGGCCCCGGCTTCCCTTCTGCCCCTTCCCCTGAATGACCCGCAGGCCGCGCTTGCGCTTGGCGCGCTCCAGTTTCTGCTGGATCCACCAGCGCTCGATCCGCAGCCGGATCTCCCGGAAGCCCCGCCGTCCGAAGCCGTGGGTCAGGTAGCTGTAGGTCAGGCCGACCGCGGCGCAGATCCCCAGGAAGCCGGGGAAGTCCTTGGTGGTCAGGAAGCCGAGGAAGGCGAGCACGATCTCCAGGCCGAGGAACCAGCGGGCCTGGATCGGCAGGACGAACATGAAGTAGATCGTGGCGTGACGGTTGGCCGTCGCGAAGGCCGCGATGAAGATGGTCATCAGCATCTGCTGGCCTTGCATCAGAAAGAAGACGCTCGACGGCAGCCCTGCGAAGCGGGCCTGGATCACCGCCGCCAGGACGGCCACCAGGGCCGCCCCCACCGAGCTCCACATCACCATTCGCCAGAAGTGCCGCCGCCCCAGCCCGGCATAGACGTCCCGGCCGAACCAGAACAGGAACAGCAGTCCGAGCAGGAACCAGAGCGGGGAGACCTGGGCCGCGATGAAGGGGTAGGTCGCCACTTGCCAGACGAGCCCTCTCAGCCAGACGAAGGGGGTGAGCTGGAGGATTCCCATCCAGACCGCGGTGGCATGGAAGAACTGCAGGGAGTAGGTGGCGAAGAGCACTCCCAGCAGGATCAGGAGGTCGCGCGGGATCGCCCCGCCCGGCCCGCCGAGGCCGGGGAGGGTGAACCGTCCAGGATTGCGGGCGTAGACCAAAGGGACCTCCGGGCAGAAGCAGGCGCGCCCGCCCGGCAGGGGCGGGCGCCTACAGTCTACCGGACCGCGTCAGGAGTACCGCACCCACTTCCACATCTCCTGGATCGTCGGCTTCTTGCCGTACATCAGGATGCCGACGCGGTAGATCCGCGAGCAGACCCAGATCATCCCGCACAGGTAGAGGAAGGTGAGGGTGTAGGAGAGCAGGAGCTGCCAGAGCGGCGGCATCTCGGCCGAGACCCGCAGCGCCATCAGCAGGGGGGTGAACAGCGGGATCAGCGACAGCGTCACCGCGAGGGTCGAGTTCGGGTCGTTGATGACCGGCGACAGGAAGAACACCGGCACGACCAGGCCGAAGACCGCGAGGCCGGCGGCCTGCTGGGCCTCCTGGACGTTGTTGAAGGCGGCGCCGATCGCGGCGTAGAGGGTCGAGAAGGTGAGGAAGCCGAGCACGAAGAGGATGGTCAGGTGGAGCACCATCTCCAGCGTGACCGGCGGCAGCGCCCCCTCTTCCATCATCGAGAGGCTCGCCAGGATGCCCGGCCCGGTGATCACGACCAGGGTGGTGAGCCAGATGGCGAACTGCGTGAGGGCCGCGAGGCCGATCCCGAGGAGCTTGCCGGTCAGCAGCTCGCTCGGCTTGATCGCCGAGATCACCACCTCGATGACCCGCGAGCCCTTCTCTTCCAAGACTCCGGTCATTACCTGCTGGCCCCAGATCATCAGGGTCATGTAGAGGGTGAGGAAGAGGATGATGCCGAGCAGCATGCTCCCCTCCCCACCCTCGGCGTGGCTCCCCTTCTTGGAGATCCGGATGGTCTCCAGCTCGACGCGGCGGGTCAGGTCCCCCATCTGCGCCGGATCGAATCCGGCGCGCTGGAAGCGCACCCGCCGCACCGCCTCGGTGAGGTCGCGCTGGAGGTTCGCCTGGGTGATGAAGTTCGACAGGCTGCGGGCATGGTATTCGACCGGCTCGCCGGTCAGCACGGCGGGCTGCACCCAGACCCAGGCGTCGATCTCTTTTTCGAGGACGCGGCGGTTGAGGTCCGCGCGTTGCGTCTCGGTGTTGTTCGCCGGACGCTCGATCCGGAGGTCGAAACGGGTGGCGCGGTCGAGGCTCCCGCTCCGGCCGGAAGCCTTCTTCTTTTCGGTCTTCTTTTCGGTCGCCGGCGCCTTGTCGTCCTTCTCCTTGGCGACCTCCGCCTGGAGCGCCGGGGCGACCTGGCCGGTCTCGTCGACGATCACCAGGCGCTGCACGGAGCCGCTCTTTGAGAGGAACAGAGTCGGCAGAAGGATCGACGCCGCCGCGAACAGCGGCAGGGCGAGGGTGCCGATCCAGAATCCCTTGGACCGGACGCGGGTGAGGTACTCCCGCCGGGCCACGATCACGGCGTTCTCAAGCTGCATCGCGCACCGCCTTCAGGAAGATCTGCTCCAGCTCCGGCTCTTCCGAGCGGAACTCGTGGACACGGAGGAAGCTCACCAGCTCCCGCAGCACGTCCGGCCCTTCGGCCTGGGG
>DATAHG010000746.1:0-4238 GCA_036263295.1 Thermoanaerobaculia bacterium
GACCCTTCGACTGTATTGACAGACCCGGTGCATTGCCATATCGTTTCAGTCAGCTACTTTCGTTCAAAAACGAGCCCAGAAGGAGGAGAGATGGCTGGCAAGTCTGACTTGGTTAATAGTATTGCGGACTCAGTGGAGGGCCTGACCCGCCGGCAGGCCGCTGAGGCCTTCGAAGCGGTCGTCGGCGCCATCGCCGGCGCGCTCAAGGCGGGGGACAACGTGCGCGTCCCCGGTCTGGGCAGCTTCTCGGTGTCGGAGCGCGCGGCCCGCAAGGGACGCAACCCCGCCACCGGCGAGTCGATCACGATCAAGGCGAGCAAGAACGTTCGCTTCAAGATCGGCAAAGAGCTTCGCGAATCGATCAACACCAAGAAGCGCGGCCGCAAGTAGCAGCGGGCGTGCCCCTGAAAAGACCCCGTGGCGAGGGAGCGCCGCGGGGTCTTTTCTTTTGGCCTCGCGCTTTGGAAATCCTTTTGGGGTATTGATCTCAGCGGATATGGCGATACAGGCGGGCCAGCCGGTGAGGGGAGACGCCGAGCAGAAACAGCAGCCAGATCAGCCAGTTGGTCGCGACCGTCCGCACCGTCCCCTGCTCCAGAAACCGGCGCGCGTTGGTCACCACCTCGGCCTCGATCACGACCATTCGCTTTTCCCGGCGCAGCCGCAACGCGAAATCGAAGTCTTCGAGGATCGGCCAGTCGTGAAAGCCGCCGAGACGTTCGAACGTCTCCCGCGTCGCGAACTGCGCCTGGTCGCCGAGCGGCACGCGGATCCGGCGGGTGCGCCAGTTGACCAGGCGGGAGCCCAGCCGCTGCAGCGGCCGGTCGGCGTCGAACCGCAACAGAAAGGCGCCGCCACAAGCGCCCGCCGCTACGGCCGCGCGCACGCGATCGGCTCCATCGTCCGGCAGGGTCGTGTCGGCATGAAGAAAGAGAAGGACGTCGGCCCCGGCGGCCAGCGCCGCGGCGGCGCCGCGATTGAGCTGGCCGCCGCGTCCCGGCGGTCCCGCGACCACGCGGGCGCCGAGCTCGCGGGCCACCTCGGCCGTGCGGTCGGCGCTGCCGCCGTCCGAAACGATCACCTCGTCGGCCACGGCGAGCGCGGCGGACAGATGACGCCGCAGGCTCTCCTCCTCATTGAGGGCCGGGATCACGATCGCAAGCCGCACGGGGTGCTAGCATACCGGCGAATTTGGAGGCCTGTTTCATGAGCTCGCAAGGTTCGTTCAGTCACCTCGATCCGCAGGGGAGCGCCCACATGGTGGACGTCTCCGAAAAGCCGGTCACGCGCCGCGTGGCCGAAGCCTCCTGCCGGGTCCTGATCTCGGCCCAGACGCTGATCCGCCTGGCCAACCTCCCCAAGGGGGACGCCTTCGCCGTCGCCCGTCTGGCCGGCATCCAGGGCGCCAAGCGCACCTCGGAGATGATCCCGCTCGCCCATCCGCTCCCCCTCGACCAGGTGGAGATCGACCTGCAACCGATCGCGGAAGGGATCGAGATCCGCAGCCGCGTCGTCGTGACCGGGCGCACCGGCGCCGAGATGGAAGCCCTGCTCGCCTGCTCGACCGCGGCCCTCGCCCTCTACGACATGGTGAAGAGCCTGGAGCGTGGCGCCGTGATCACCGACCTGCGGCTCGAAGCCAAGAGCGGCGGCAAGAGCGGCACCTACCGGAGAAATTCATGACCCGCACCGGCCTAGACCGTCTCCTTGCCGACCCGTCGCGCCTCGCCGGCCGGCGCTATGGCCTGCTCGCCCACGGCGCGTCCATTTCTGGGACATTGCGCGACTTGCGGCCGATCCATCGCGCCCTGACCGCCAGCTCGGCCGGCCCGCCGCGCGCCCTCTTCGGTCCCGAGCACGGCTACTACGGCATCGAGCAGGACATGATCGCTGCCGAAGGGGGGCTGGACCCCTGGACCGGCGCGCCCCTTCACTCGCTCTACGGCGATGCCGAGCACTCCCTGCGCCCCGCGCCGAGCGCCTTCGCGGGTCTGGACCTCCTGGTGATCGATCTTCAGGACGTGGGCTCGCGTTATTACACCTACGCGGCCACCGCGGTCTGGGCGGCGGAAGCGGCGCTCGCCGCGGGCTGCGAGGTCTGGGTGCTCGACCGTCCCAACCCGCTCGGCGGCGTCAAAGTCGAAGGAGACCTGCCGCGCCCCGGCTACGACTCCTTCGTGGGCGCCTTCGTGATGCCGGTCCGCCACGGCCTCACCCTCGGCGAGATCGTGCTCCTCGAAGCGCAACGCCGCGGTCTTGGGTCAGGAATCGAAATCTGGAAGATGGAAGGCTGGCGCCGCGGCATGACCTGGGCCGAGACCGGCCTCCCCTGGATCGCGCCGTCGCCCAACATGCCGACCCTCGCGACCGCCCTGGTCTACCCGGGCGGCTGCCTGATCGAAGCGACCGAGCTGTCCGAAGGGCGCGGCACCACGCGGCCCTTCCAACTCACCGGCGCGCCGCACATCGATCCGGTGGCCCTCGCCGACAGCCTCACCGCGCGGAACTTCCCCGGCGTGGCCTTCGTCCCGACCTACTTCCGTCCGCAGTTCCAGAAGCACGCCAAGGCGGTCTGCGGCGGCGTCGAGCTGGTCGTGACCGATCCCGAAACCTTCGAGCCCTATCGCATCGGCCTCGAGCTGCTGGACACCATCCGCCGGCAAAATCCTGATCAATTCGCCTGGCGCCATGCGCCCTACGAATTCGTCTCCGACCGGCCGGCGATCGATCTCCTCACCGGCGGCCCGGAAGCCCGCCAGGCGATCGAAAGCGGAGAAGGCCTGGCGGACTGGATCGCCACCTGGCGCGCCGACGAGACGCGCTTCCGCGAAGAGCGGCGATCGATCCTGCTCTATCCCGAGGACGCGGCGTGAAGCGTCCTCATCTCCTGCGAGTGGAAGAAAGCCCCGACCGCTTCGCCCCATTGATCGAAGCCGCCCGCGCCCTCGGCCTGCGCATCGGCTGGCTCGATCTTCAGAATGGGCAGGAGCCGCCAACCGTTCCGGGTGATCTCGAAACCGCGGCATCCCAGGGAGTTCTGCGAGCCGTGGCGGTCGGCGGGGGCCGCACCGTCGCCGTGAAACCGCTGCGCGGCGCGCCGGTCCTGAACGATCTTCTTCGCGAGCATTTCCAGGGCTGCGCGCTGGTTTTGATTCGAGGGGAGGTGGACGCTCCGTCCCTGCGGCCCAGCGAATCCGGCGAGCCCGATTGGGAAGTGAAAACCGGCGACCGCTCGCGCTCTTACACTTCCGCGGCGCTGGCCGAAACCCTGCGCAAGCCGCATCCCTGGGAATGAATCACAATAAGAGCCTCTAACAAAACCCGGCCCAACGGGCCGGTAGATCACAGCCCAGGGCTGAGGCCGAATGCCGATGCCCTGGGTTCACCACCCCATCCAGGTACGCGGCCTGAAGGGCCGCGAGAGGGTGGGCGAAGTCGGCCCGGACGTTCTCGCGGCCTGTCAGGCCGCGGGGTCCTCTGCCTCTTCTTCCCAGGGCATCGGCCTTCGGCCGAAGCCCTGGGCTCTGTTCTATCGGCCTTTCAGGCCGGATTTATCATGGTTTGAGTCCCTCGCCGTGAAAGCGTAAGCCAGCTCTCAGCGAGGTTTTGATAGGACCTCTAAGACCGAGATCATCTTTCTCAATCTCGTCGCTAAGCGAACAGCTCGGCCAGACCAGCGTCCAAATTCGGGAAGAGCGGAGAGGTAAGACGGCTTCCCGCTTTGGCGCTCAGAAGGGTCGGCCTGCCAAAGCCCTCGCCTTCTGAACAGTAGACCGTCACGGTATCCCGGTTTGTGTCGACGAGCCAGTATTCGCGGACTCCGTAACGCTCGTAGATCCCTCGTTTGACCTCGCGGTCGATCCGCCGGCTGCTTCCCGACAGAATCTCCACGACCAGATCGGGGGCTCCCTGGACGTTGCGCTCGGTCAGGATGCCGAGCCGGTCTTTCGCGATAAAGAGCAGGTCCGGCTGGACGACATCGTTTGGGGATAGAAGGACATCGACCGGCGGGCTCAGGATCTGACCCAGCCCGGCGGGCTCCACAACCAGGCTCAGGGCGAAGTTGAGCCGCTGCTGGACGATCTGATGCCGGATGTAAGGGGCGGCAGTCACGTAGTGCTCTCCGTCCAGGATCTCGTGGCGGCGACCATCCTCCGGGAAGAGGAGATAGTCGTGATAGGTGAGCCGGACGGAGCGTTCGTGAAGAGCCATACCTGTCCCCCAACCTCCCGAGTCTA
>DATAHG010000747.1:0-9111 GCA_036263295.1 Thermoanaerobaculia bacterium
TTTGGTGATTTCCGCCTGGATGGAGGCGGGGGCTTCGTCGGACAACAGGACCCGGGGGAGGGCGAGCGCAGCCGCCGACGCGGCGGTCGCCCCGATGAATTCGCGGCGAGTGAATGGAGACATGGCGAGAAGTCTAACGCAGGCGTGCCGGTTGAGACACACGCGGCTGGGAGCGCAGGCTTCCAGCCGGCAAGTAATTTGATTGGATGGCCGGCTGGAAGCCGGCGCTCCCAGCCGCGGTATCTCTCAGCCTGCCAGCGCCTCCCGTAGATCATCGCCGTCCGGCAGGCCGATGATGGCGAGGCGCCGCGGTCCGCCGAGAAAAACCAGCGTGGGCGCGGGGATCTGCCGTCCGGCGGACCGGCGCTCGATCAGGAGACGCTCGCCGAGCATCCCGGCGAGCGGCGGCAGGATCTCGGCTTCGAGCTTCCGGCACTTGGGACAGGCCTCGTGCTTGTAGACGATCATCCGCAGGCGCCCGGGGGCGGGGCCGGCCTCTTGGGTCAGGACGTCGCGGACGGAGTCGAGCATCTTCTGGCGCACCCGCGCGGTCCGCCGGGTGAGGAGGTAGACCGCGAGCCCGGCCAGGATCGCGCCCGCCGGGAGCGCGGCGAAGGCCCATCCCCCTCCGGTCTGGCCGAGGGTCAGCCCGGAAGCGGTCCACGCCGCGGCCGCCGTGAGCAGACAGGCGCGGCAGCGCGCGCCCGAGGTGGCGAGCTGGGAGAGGAAGGCCACGTGGGCTCCCGCCGCGGCCAGGATCGCGAAATCGGTGAGCCGGCTCGGGCCCGCCATTCCCAGGGCGATCAGCAGCCCGGCGTAGCAGACGATGCCGAGAGGGGCGAGGGGAAGTCCCACCTCCATGACCGCGGCGGTGCAGGCGGCGCAACGCGCCGTGCTGCGGACGGCCCAGACCGAGGCCGCGAGCGCCACTACGAGGGCCATCGCCACCGCCAGGCCGGCGCTCTCCCCGAGGAGCCCGGCGAGGCCGAAGCCACCGGCGAGGAGGAGACCGCACCCGAGGAGGTCCAGGGCCAGCGGGGGAATCCGGCCGAGGAGCCCGCGCAGGCCGGAGAGCGGTCCAGCCTGACGCGTCGGCTGATCCTCGGTCGGGGCCACGCAGAGCACGATCCCCTGCCAAGCGTCCTCGAATTCCTCCCGGGGCATTCTCAGACGGCCTTCGGCCGGGTCCTCCAGATCGACCCCCTCCTCATCCGCCTGATGCACCACTACGAAATGACCCTGACGGCCGATGTCCTCGAAGCCACCGTCGCCGCGGAGGGCCAGCACCTTCTGCGGCACCCGCTTGCGCAGGTGGGCGATGGCCGGGAGGACGGGGAGATCCTTGAGGTCGTCGTAGGAGGGGAGCTGTCCGGCCTGGGTCTCGAAGCCGAAGGCGTCGGCCACCTCGACGAGCGCGGCCAGCGTCAGCCCTTCCCCCTGGGCATCAAAATCCCGGCGGAGGTCCCGCACGTCGCAGGCGAGACCATGATGGCCGGCCAGGATGGCCAGGAGGGCAGGCCCCCAGTCATCGGGATCGGCGCTCGTTCGAGTAGACATTCTGGCGGTCATGCGGCACCTCCGGGCGATAGACGAGCCCGGCCTTCGGCGAGGGCGGCGAGGCTCACGAGGTAGTCCTCTTCGTCGGCCTCCAGCGGGCCCTGGGCGAGGCCGCAGACGAGGGCCTCCAGCTCATCGGGCGTGTTCACGCTGCCGAGAATCCCGTTGAGCTCGGGGCGCGAAAGGGCGAAGCGGTAGAAGTCAGGCGGCTCGGGCAGCCAGTGGTCCTCATCGAGGCCGAGCTCACGCAGGCGCGCATGGCTGACCAGCGGGTGGACGCTCCGGAAGTTGTAGAGGAGAGCGCGGGGACCGGCGGCGAGCCGCGGGAACAGGTCCTCGCGACAGCCCGGATGAGCCGGGTTGTAGCGGATGAAGGCCACATCCACCAGGCGATCGTTGACGGCCAGGAGAGCGGTCGATCTTTCGTGGAACGAGGCGCCGAAGGCTCCAGCCCCAAGCCCACGCGTGTACCGGGAAGTCAGGTACTGCTCTCGCCGTTCAAAAAATTCATGCGCGTAGGCACCGCCGGCCACCAGCAGATCGAGCCGTCGGAGCTGAGGCATTACCCCGAGCAACTCATAGAAATTGACCCCGGCAAACACCTGCTGCTGGATATATGAAACTCCAGCCACGACAATCTCGTCGCGAATGTGCTCACCGCGTTCGAGCAGTAGCGCCAAGCCCCGGCGCATCTCCTCATAGACAGGCCAGTGCAGGTCCACGCTCACAAAGAAAAAATTGATCCCCGCGTCAAAGGCGAGAGGAACCATGTTGCGGTCTCGAACCGCGCCGAGGCAGAAGGGGCTGACCGCGAGGCCGGAACTCCCCAGCGCCAGCCGATCGGTCAATGCCGGCAGTGTCGTCCGGACCTTTGCTGAATTCTCCATTGTTGCTCTCCTCGTCGCTTGAAATACAACGCCCTCGCCTCTCACTGAGAAGCGAGGGCGACGGGAGCACGCGGCTCCTAGCACATTTCGGTGTAGATCGGGTACGTCGTCGTGATCCCGGAGCTCGGGATGACGATGGTCCAGCAGATCGTGGCGGGATCCTGACCGCCGCGGACCTGGTTCATCTCCCGGGCGTTGAGGTTGCGAAGGGTTTCGACGCGCAGCGCGAGCTTCTTGGAATTCGTCTTGTTCATGATGTTCCTAGTATCGATTTGGTCGGTATCAGTTGCAGTAGGTGGTCTCGATGGGATACGTGAGAGTGATGCCCGAGCTGGGGACGACGACCGTCCAGCAGCCGGCCCAGTTGAACCCACCCTGGATCTGGGTCATCTCACGGTTGTCGAGGTGGCGAAGGGTCTCGACGCGCAGGGCCAGCTTCTTTCCGTTCGACGCAGCGTTTTTCTGCATGACAGATCTCCAATTGCCCGTGAGGGCGGTTGAGGGGATGCGCTCCCTCTCACCCGACGGATCTCGCCCGGCAACATTCCCGGAGCTAGATTCGTATGATGTTCAGGAGCCCCCTTGATCTTGGATGCGCGCTTTTCAGGAAACTTCCGTCACGGCGTGAACGACTTCCTGCACTGGACAGCAAATGAACAATTCTCCGGTAGCTGACGAAACGATCACACTTCTTCTGAAAAGCTGGAGATCTGGTGACCGGGAGGCCGCGGCGCGGTTGTTCCCGCTCGTTTATGAAAATCTGCGCCGCATCGCCGCGTGGCAGCTCCGCCGCGAAAGGGTTTCTCACACTCTGCAGGCGACCGCGATCGTTCACGAGGCCTATCTCCGCCTCTCCGGGCAACCCGGATTGGAATGGCCGAGCCGCGCGCAGTTCTTCGCCTTCGCGGCCCATCTGATCCGCCGCATCCTGGTCGACCATGCCCGCCATCGGAACCGGGCCAAGCGCGAGGGCCGTTACGAGAAGGTGACGCTGTCCGAGGTGGCCGACCTGGCGCTGGAGAGGAGCCCCGACCTGCTGGCTCTGGATGAGGCGCTCTCCGACCTGGAGAAGGTCGATCCGCGCAAGGCGACGGTGGTGGAGCTGCGGTTCTTCGGCGGCCTCAGCCTGGAAGAGGTGGCCGAGCAGCTCGGGATTTCGGAGGAGACGGTCAGCCGGGACTGGCGGCGCGCCCGGGCCTGGCTCTATGACGCGTTACAGGGGAGGGCGGCGAATGGCGCATGATGGATTGAGAGGTAGACGCCGCCATGGATCCCCAGCGCTGGCAAGAGGTGGACCGAGTTTTCGAGCAGACTCTGGATCTGCCGCCCGAAGAGAGGCCGGCTTTTCTGGACTCGGCCTGCGCGGGGGACCCGTCTCTCCGCTCTGAGGTGGAGCGCCTGCTCGCCGCCGATCAGGCGGGGGTGGGATTTCTCGAAAGCTCTCCGGGGGCTCTGCTGGGGCTGGCGCTCGACGAGCGGGAGGACACGGGGAGCCTCGGCCCCTACCGGCTGTTGCGCCGGATCGGCAGCGGCGGCATGGGCACGGTCTATCTCGCCCGCCGCGAGGACGAGCACTACCAGCGCGACGTCGCCGTCAAGGTCCTGCGCTCCAGTTTGGCGAGCACGGAGGCCTTCCAGCGCTTCCTGGCCGAACGGCAGGTCCTGGCCCGGCTGGAGCATCCCAACATCGCCCGTCTGTACGACGGTGGGAGCACGGAGGACGGGCGTCCCTATCTGGTCATGGAGCTGGTCGAGGGGAGGCCGGTCGACGAGTACTGCGACCGCAACCGGCTGACCGTGGAGCGGCGCCTGGTGCTGTTCCAGAAGATCTGCGCGGCGGTTCAATATGCTCACCAGAGCCTCCTGGTGCACCGCGATCTCAAGCCCGCCAATATCCTGATCACTCCCGAGGGGGAGCCGAAGCTGCTCGATTTCGGCATCGCCAAACGGCTCGTGCCCGAGCCCGGCGGCGCGCTCGACAAGACACAGGATGGCTTGCGGATGCTGACTCCCCGCTATGCCAGCCCCGAGCAGATCAAGGGCGAGCCGATCACCACCGCGAGCGATGTCTACTCGCTCGGCGTGATCCTTTACGAGCTCCTGGCGGGCCGCAGCCCCTATCCGGTCCCGGCGGAACGGGCGTATGAGATCGAGCGCGCCATCTGCGAGGAGGAGCCGGAGCGTCCCAGCGCCGCTCTCTTCCGGCCCGCGGACGGCGTGGAGCCGGGTGCCCTGGCGATCCCGGCAGTCCAGGCGATCGCCCGTGCCCGCCGAGCCCGGCCGTCAGCCCTCGGCCAGAGGCTCCAGGGGGACCTCGACAATATCGTCCTGATGGCGCTGCGCAAGGAGCCCAGGCGACGGTACGGCTCGGCCGCCCAGCTCGCGCAGGATCTGGAGCGGCACCTGCAGAACCGCCCGGTCACCGCCCGCCCCGACTCGGTGCGGTATCGCACGCGCAAGTTCGCGCGCCGCCACCGGGTCGGGCTCGCGGCCACGGCGGTCATCGTCCTGCTGGTGGCGGGCTTCGTCGCGAGCCTGATCGCCCAGGGCCGGCAGCTCGCCAGGGAGCGCGACAAGGCCCGCTACGCGCTGTCCTTCCTGGTGGACACCTTCAAGCAGGCCGATCCTTACGAGACGAAAGGCGAGAAGCTCACCGCCCGCGAGATCCTGGACCAGGGGGCGGACCGCGTCGCGCGCGAGCTGGCCGGCCAGCCGGATGTCCAGGCGGCGGTGATGGACGCCATCGGCGAGGTGGACCGCGGCCTGGGCCGGCTCGACAAGGCGGAGCCGCTGCTGGATCGCGCGCTCGAATTGCGCCGCTCGGTCTTCGGCTCCGATTCCCTGGAGGTGGCGGAGAGCCTGGAGCGTCTGGCCGACCTGGAAAACGACCGCGCCGACCGGGAGGGTGCGGAGTCGCACCTGCGGGAGGCGCTGGCGATCCGGCGCCGCCGGCCGGAGCGCGGCGATGCCGCCATGGCCAGGAATCTCAACCGGCTGGGCGAGGTCCTCGTCAGCAAGGGCGTCGCCTCCGAGGAGGTTCCGCGGATCGAAGCGCTCCACCGCGAGGCCCTGGAGATCGCCCGCGAGGCCGAAGGCCCGGAAGGGCTCACCGTGGCCGAGACGCTCCTCGCCCTCGCCAATCTGCAACGGTCTCAGGGGAGCTACCCCGAGGCCGAGCGGCTTTTCCGGGAGGGCCTGGAGATCGAGCGACAGGCCTTGGGGGATCAGGCCCCTCGTCTCTGGCGTGATCGTTCCGAGCTGGCGGTGCTCCTGTTCGAGGCGGGCAAGCTCAAGGAATCGGAGGCCCTCAACCGGAGATGCCTGCGGGCCCAGCGCCGGCTTCTCGGCCCAGCTCATCCGGATTCCATCGCCACGCTGAACAATCTGGCGATGGCCATCCAGCACCAGGGGCGGTACGCCGAGGCGGTGACTCTCCACCGCGAGTCGCTGGCTCTGACTCGCGCTCTCTATGGCCCCACCCACTGGCAGGTCGGGGTGGTGCTGGGCAACCTGGGGGCCGCGGTCGACGCCAGTGGCGGGGAGACGATGGAGGCGATCCACTATTACGAGGAGGCCTTGGAGATCCGCCGCCGTGCTCTCGGCGAGGGGGACCCGCTGGTCGCCCAGAACCTCCTGCTCCTGGCCGAGCTCTACCGCAACGACAAGAGGCTTTCGAAGGCGCTCGATCTGGCCCGGCAGGCTCTGGGGATCCTCGAAAAGGCCGAGGGGCCGGACCACCCCCACGTGGCCTTCGCATTGCGCGAGATCGGCCGCAACTACGATCAGCAAGGGCGCTTCCTGGAGGCCGAGCCCTACCTGCGACGCAGCCTCGAAATCCGCCTCGCGAAGCTCGAGCCGCAGCATCCCGACGTGGCCAAGGCCCAGGTCTCGCTGGCGCGGATTCTCATCCATCTCGGCCGCTACGACGAGGCAGAGGGGCTCCTGCACAAGGCTCAGGTCACCTTCGTCGCGGTTTACGGCCCGGGCCACGCAATGGCGCAGATGCCCCTCCGGGACCTGGCCGAGATCGCGCGCCGGCGCGCCGCTAAGGGTTCAGCCGCAGAAGCGGCCGCCAGACCGCGGCGATCACCAGGGTGAAGAACAGGGCCGCCACCGGGGAGCTGTACCACCCGGGGGCGGACGCCTCGCGGATCCGGTAGGCGCGGGCCACCGGTCCGCCGGCCACGACCAGGAGGTCTTTCCCGGCCGCCAGGTGGAAAGGGGCCTCGGGCGTCTTTGTCGCCAGGCGCCGGCCGTCCGGCAGGAACACCACGAATTGGTAGGAGCCCAGCGCCGCGACCAGGGCCTCGCGGCCGTTGGCGTCCGGCGGCAGGCGCTGCAGGTCGATCGCCTGGCCGTCCACGTCGTCCCAGGAGGTCACCGGCCGCCCCTTGGCGTCGAAGATCGCGATCTTGCCATCGTCGCCGCCGGCGGCGACCTCCAGGCTGTCCGTATCGCCGTCCCACTCCAGGATCTCCAGCGAGCGGGCGGGCTCGCCCAGGTCCGCCGTCCAGAGCACGTTGCCCCCGATGTCCAGGGCGGTCACCTGGCCCGAAGGGGAGGCGAGGACGGCCTCGCCCTGGCCATCCTGGTCGAGGTCACCGGTGGCCATACCGTTGATCCCGCCCGGGATCTGCCGCGTCCACAGCACCTGGCCGTTGCCGGCGGGGACCCGCACGTTGCCGTTGGCGCGAGCGACCACCAGGCGCTCCGCCTGGCGGTCCTGGAGGGCGCCGATCGGCCGCGCCGCGAAATCGTCGCCGGTCTGCAGCTCGCCGGGGGGGCAGTCGTCCCAGAGAAAATCGGGATAGCGCATGGTCGAGACGCAGCCCCGGAAGTCGCCCAGGGCGACCTCGCGGCCGCCGTCGCCGTCCAGGTCCAGCGCCAGCAGGGAGCTGAGCATCCGCATGTCGTGAAATTGCACCGAAGGGCCGAGGGCTTCGATGGCGTGGTTGATGGCCTGCACGGAGGGCTCCTCGGACTCGTCCATCTCGGCGCCCAGGAGGATCTCGTCGCGGCCGTCCCGGTCGAGGTCGCCGAGCGCCATCTGGGTGCCGAAGGGGATGGTGCCGTTGGTCTTCACGGTTCCGTCGAGGCCGAGAATGTGGAGACTCTTCTCGCGCTGGATCACCACCACCGGCTCGCCGCGTTGGCCGCCGCGGGCGATCCCGAGCCGCCAGATGTCCCCCTCCCCCGGTTGCTCCCAGGCCGGCTCGGCAGCCCAGCGGACGAGATGGAGCCTGCCCCGGGCGGCGTCGAGCCCGGCCTGGGCCCAGGCCAGGCCGAGCAGGACGGCGCCCCCCGCGAGCAGCCGGGAACGGCGGGAGGTCATGCCGGGTCTCCCGCCGACCCCGCCGGCCCGGCCGGCGAATCGGCCGCGGAGCCGTCCAGTGGCCGGGGCTGGAGCCGCTTCTCCAGCGACTTGAGCAGCTCGATCAGGTCGTAGGCCCGGAAGGCCCGTTGCGAGGAAAGGACCCGGGTCGAGATCCGGCTCGGCGTCACCTCCATCGAGTCGACGGTGAGCAGCCCGAACGAGGCGTTCCGGGCAGGGCCCGGATCGGTGAGCCAGAGGCGAGGGCTCACGGCGAGGTTCACCCGGAGCCGGACGCCGTGCTCTCCGTCAAGGCCGGCGAGGCGCAGGCGGACTCCCTCCCCCCAGGGCAGGCGCAGGCGCCACCAGACGCAAGGAGCAGGGCGCTCCTGGGTCGCCGGACCGGCGGTGAGGTCGAGCCAGCCGGTGGCGGTGACGCCGTGGGGCGCGTGGTCGGCGATCGCTTCCAGGACTTCCCGGCAGGCCTGCAGCGTGGCGCTCTGGGCCGCGTCGGGCGGCAGGGTGGCCGTGGGTGGGGCCGGCCGCGGCGCGGGCGCGGGCTGCGGCGGGGACGAGGCGGCCTGTCCGGCCTCGCGGACCAGGATGAACAGGGTGAGGGGGGCCAACATGGCGTAGAGCACCGCCGCCCAGCGGAACTGGATGGCGCAAAGGCCCAGGAAAGCCGCCACGGCCGAGAGGGTCAGAACCCGCCGGAACCCGTTTTCCATAGGCTTGTCCGCCTTGGGATCACCCGCGGCCGGGGAGGTGGCGGCCACCACCAGGATCGCCGCGAACCAGAGCAGGGGGACATGACGGGTAAACAGGCCGGCCTGGAAGCCGAAGGCGTCGAGCGCGAAAGCGGCGATCGTCGCCATGAAGAGGCCGAGCAGGAGCATCCAGCGCAGGCGCCGGCGGCGAGCCTCGAAATCCTCGGGGAGGGCGGCGGCGGGGGTCGGGCGCTCGAGCTTGGACACGAGGCCCGGAAGCTCCCGCACCGGGTGCCGGAACAGCACGAAAGGTCCCGCCGGGCCAGGGCGGCAGAGCGGCGGGAGGCTGGATCGGGGCTCGACTTCCTCGGACACGGCGTTCCTCCTGGAATCAACCCCCCGGCGGGATCGTTTTGCAGGAAGGATAGGAGGAGGAGACATGGCCTGCAAGACCCCGGGATGCATAGGCGAGCACGGCACGGCGACGATCCGTCATGCCGTGCTCTATCAGGAGCGCTCGATCGTTCTTCACGACGTGCCGGCGGACATCTGTCCCGATTGCGGCGACGTGGTCCTGAGCGAGGAGACCACGATCGTCATCGAGGACCTGCTGCGGCGCAACGCCGACTCGTCCGAGACGTCTTTCGTC
>DATAHG010000748.1:0-4063 GCA_036263295.1 Thermoanaerobaculia bacterium
TTCGTCGGGGGTCTGGGAGTTCTTCAGCACTGCGTCCAGCTTGGCAGTGACCTCCTGGTCGGTCGCCTCGGCACTCAGGCCAAGCCGCTCGCGCAGGTTCAAGGTGTCCGGCATGATGCCAGTTCCTTCCTGGTTGGTGGTCTCCGGCGGCTCGGCCGGAAGATAGGGCGCAGGCGCAGCCTCGCGGCCTGCGTAGTTGTAGCATGACAGGTTGAACCGGGCCTTGGCCTTGTCCGCCACGGTCTTACCGGTGTCAACCCTGTCGGCCAGGCCGGCGGCCACGGCCTCGGAGTCCGAGTACCAAGACTCTGCCTTCATCGCGTCGCGCCACTCGGCCACGGTTCCGCCGGCTTTCTCGGCGTATACCGACGCCAGGTTGTCGCTCTGCTGGGCCAGGATCTCCGCAGTCTTGGCGTGGTCCTCGGCCGGGCCCATCGTCATGCCCCAGGCTTCGTGGATCATCAGCTGCGAGTTACGGGACATGACCACTTCATCAGCACCCATGATCAGCACCGAGGCGGCCGAAGCCGCCATGCCGTCCACGAAGGCGGTCACCTTGGCCGGGTGCCGGCGGATCGCGTTCAGCATCGTGATGCCCTCGGTCACCAGGCCCCCGGGGGAGTTCACCCGGAGATGGATCTCGTCGGTCTCGATCGCGGCCAGGTCCTCGGTGAACGTCTTCGCGGAGATCCCGCCGCCGAACCAGGGATCCTCCCCGATCTCGTCATACACCAGGACCTCAGTGACAGAGGACCCGGCGGCTGCGTTGCGGATGCGGTACTCACCGCGGCGGTTCATCAGCCGCAAGTTACGGGCGTCATTCACTGGGCGCTCCTGGTTTCGGGTCCTTCGGGGGTAGGCCGAGCTGTTGTCGGACCGCTTCCTCCAGGCTCTTGTCCGGGAGGATGACGCCGGCCGCCGTGAGTAGGTTGATCGCCGCGGCGGTGGCCTGCTGCTGGGACCCGATCTCCTGGAACCCGATCTGCGGTGCCGGTTCCTCGGTGCCCCAGATCCAATCCACCTGGTCCTCGACCACATGCTGAGTCGCCGTGTCCGCGACCTGCTGGGCCAGGGCCTGGAGGCTCAGGGTGAAGAAGTCCGCGAACGTGGACCCCAGCGCCCAGCTGCCGGTCTGCGTGCCGAGGTTCAGGAAGTGGGCCAGCACCGCCCGGGCGATCTGCTCGTCGTGGTACCGGATCACCGGCAGCGCGTCCGGGAGAGTTCCTTCCGGGGCTGCCAGCCGCATCTTGGCGCCGTTCGGGGTGGCCCCACCCGCGGTCTCGCCGGCCCGCATGTTCTGGGCCATCGTGGTCCCGGCGCTCAGATCGGACTCGTCCGGGCCGGCCTCGTAGATCGGGATCCCGAGACCGTTCCGCTCGATCGTCATCGTGCTCACCCGGAGCAACCGGTCCTTCAGGACCCAGTTCTTCCACGCCGGCCGGAGCAACGACGTGCCGGCCCAGTTGCCGCCTTCTCGTTCGTAGACGTAGGCAACCAGTCGAGAGACGTCGATCTTGTTCGGGCCCGAGGTCTCCAGGTGCCCCCACTGCTCGATCGACTCCAGGCCACCGTCCGCGGCCACGTTGAAGGCCGAGATCGTGCGGGACGGCCGGAGGCCGAGGCGACGGAGCCGGGCCCGGCCCTGGTCGTCCAGGCGGGCCTCCTGCTCGAAGTAGGCGTGGCCGAACGGCAGCATCAGCAGCGCTAGGCGAAGGTGTTCGATCCAGGAGAACCGGTCCTTGGTCCTCAGCGTCGGCTTCGGTTCCTGGCCCTTGATCGGCAGACCGAGGTCCGCGGCGACCAGTTCCACGACCTCGTCCCTGGCGCCGTTCGGCTCGATCCACCATGAGGTCCGCAGGATCGGCAACACCACGGCCCTCAGGACCGAACGGATCTGGGCGTCCGTACGGCGCATCCGGTCGTAGACCTCGACCGACTCCGGCCAGCGAAGCTCGGGCGCCGTCTCGCTCTCGTCCCCGGTGGCGAACCAGAAGCCGGACTTCGAGTTCTGGTAGCCCTTGACCGTGGTCGGTGCGGGGACTTCAGCCATCGGACACCGCCTCTCAGAAGTTCATGGACAGCACAGAATCGGACGACGTCGAACCGGAACCCGACAGCGACACCGGAGCCGGAGGCGGCGGCTTCTCCTCCACCGGGAGTGTCACTACATACGCCGCGAGTGTACCTGCTTCGAGCGTCGAGATGTCGGACGATGACACCTTACGCCCCCAGGCCCACCGGTCCCCGACCACCCGGCGTACCGCGCCGGACACTGCCAGGTCCAGTTCCGGATACCGAGCGTGACGAACCTTGCCTTCCCTGACCTTCTCGAGCAGGTTGGCGCAGGCGTCCAGGACCTGGGTCGTGTCGACCAGCATCAGGTCCACCTTGGCCGCCTCCAGATGCGGGATCAGCGGGGCCGCCGGCCCGCGCCGATCGATCGCCACCGGAACCCGGTGCTCCCTCTGGATCTGCTTCACCCGGTCCACCACCCAGTGAGTCCCGGGCCCGTGCTGGAGCGGCTTCAGGTGGATGATCTCCCCGTCCCAGGTGGCCGCTGTGATCGCGCCGTGGGTCTGGTCCATCGAAGCCGCCACCCCGATAGCCCCCATCGGCAGGCCCAGCGGCGGGTCCCCGGCGCACGCCTCCCACCGCCCGGGCCCGAAGGCCGCGTCCGCCGTACCGGGCTCGTCCCACCAGCCAAGGAACTCGCGGATGAACTCCTCCGGCGGCATCTCCTCGCGGAAGTCCCTCAGCCGCTCCTCGGTGATCCGGCGGCCGAGTGCCGGGTTGGCCTGGGCGAGCAGGTCCAGCCGGTCCGCCACACAGCCGACCGACCCCAGCTCATGGTCACAGGCCGGATCCTCGCACTCGGTCAGCGGGGCGCACCACTCGAAGTACGCCGACCGCGGGTGGCCGCCGGCCCGGCCGCGGTTGCGGATCCGCCGCAACACTACCGATTTCACGAAGCCGGCCGAGGACCCGTACCGAACCTGGGCACCCTTGCGAGTGGCGAGGATCGGGAGCAGGGCGCCGGTGTCGCCGGGCTGGAGGAACAGGGCTTCGTCCCAGGTGATCTTGTCCCCGGTCTTGCCGCGGCCCCCGCCGAGCGACCGGGCCGCGAACTCGATCCGCTCCCCGGTGGTGAGCTCGATCGCCTCCTTGCCGTTGCCCTTGGTGATCGCCTTGACCCGGCGCCGGTAATCGTCGTTGCCCTCGATCAGCTGGCACATGTGGACGAACGTCTTCTGGGCCGTGTCGAAGAGGTGCGCCGTCCAGGTGTGAACCGGCTCGCCCAGATGGAAGATGTCCATCAGTGCCGCGATCTCCAGTGTCGCCGTCTTCAGGTTCTGCCGGGGGGCGACCACCGCCACTGAGAAGCAGGCGGGCTCTCCGGGAGCGTTCTCCGCGAAGATCGCATCCAGGATCATCCGCTGCTCCGGGTCCATCGGCATCCCGAGCTCCACGGACAGGTTGTACGCCAGGTCTCCGAAGGTCTCCTTGTACGACGGGACCCAGCGGTACGCCGGCTCATGCACTGCGCTTGGCCCGACGCTCAGCGATCTCGTCCCGGGCCTTCTCGACCGGGCCCTTCCGGGTCTCCGAGTTGGCGACCGCCTTGCCGAGGGTAGCCTCGAGCTGCTTCACCAGCGAGGCGAGACCGGGCCCGGTGTCCAGGCCCCGGTCGATCCGCCGGGCCAGGACGATCACTGCCTGGCCGAGGGTGGTCTCCAGCCGAGCCGCCTGCTCGAGCTCGGCCCGGGCCAGAGTCTCCAGCTGACCGATGACCGGCTCAGCGTCCGGCGCGGCCGGCGGCTCGGGTGCCGGCGGCGGAATGATCTCCTGCTTGATCACCGTTGCCGGCGCCTGGTCCGACGTCGGCGCCCCGCGATGGGCCTTCACCCGGCACGTGGTGGAGTGGAACCGCGCACGGCGACTCTGGGCCTCGAACTGGACCCCGCACTCCACCAGTTCACAGGTCTTGATCACGGAGCAACGTTCCCGGGATCAGCGTTCGCGTTCCGGGCATCGTTTCCGAAAATTGCCGGAGAGAGGCGGCGAC
>DATAHG010000749.1:0-5680 GCA_036263295.1 Thermoanaerobaculia bacterium
CGCGGTAACCTTCTGAAAACCGCGGCAAGGTTCTAAACGGCGCGGTAACCTTCTAAAAACCGCGGCAAGGTTCTAAACGGCGCGGTAACCTTCTAAAAACCGCGGCAAGGTTCTGAACGGCGCGGCAACCTTCTGAAAACCGCGGCAAGGTTCTGAACGGCGCGGCAAGGTTGCCGCGGAAATCCCAAGCTCGCCCGGTCGCCGGGCAAGCCTCCGAGGCCACCGCCCCCTCCTATCCCTCCCCCGCCTAGCGGGAGAGGGCCGACTCTCCGAGGACTCTTCAGGCGTAGGAGCCGCAGCCGACCGAGCAGCGGTCCGAGTAGACCGGCTCGTACACGGTATCGTCGATCGGAACGGTCTTGTAGTAGCCGATGATCCGGCCGCCGGCCACCTGCTGCAGAGCGTTCAAGGTCTCTTTCTGAAGGGACAGCTTCTTCACGGACTTCTTCATCGCTTATTCCTCCTTGGACAAGTGCTCATGGACCTCTCGGTCCCGGGCGTATTGTAGCCAGGATGCCCGCCGCTGGGGAGACTCTTCGCAAGTGGTTGACATCCGGGTGAAAGCGGCTCTACAGTTGCGTTGATGTAAACGGTTACATGGCCATGAACATCACCATCAAGGAGGTCGCCCGCGAGGCCGGAGTATCCGTCGCGACGGTATCGCGAGTCTTTACCGGCTCGGTCCCCGTCCAGACCGAGACCCGGCGCCGGGTCCTGGAGGTCGCCACCCGGCTGAACTACCAGCCCCACGCCGGCGCCCGCAGCCTCACCACCAGGAAGACCGGCGTCCTCGGCGTCCTCCTCCCCAACCTCTACGGCGAGTTCTTCTCCGAGGTCATCCGCGGCATCGACCTGACCGCCCGGCGCGCCGGCTACCACGTCTTCCTGTCCAGCTCCCATAGCGACCGCACCGAGGTCGAGGCCGTGCTGCGCAACCTGCGCGGCCGGGTGGATGGCCTGATCGTGATGTCCCCCGAGGCGGACGCCCAGGCGCTCCAGGCGAATCTCCCGCCCGCCCTGCCGGTCGTCCTGCTCAACTGCGAGGTCCAGGGGAGCGCCTTCTCGTCCATCAATATCGACAACCACGGCGGCGCCTATGCCATGACGCGCCACCTGATCGGCCTCGGCCACCGCCGCATCGCCTTTCTGCAGGGCGCGCGGGGCAACTACGACGCCCGCGAGCGCCTGCGCGGCTTCCGCGGCGCCCTGCGCGAGAGCGGCCTCGAAGGCGGCATCGAGATCCCGGGAGACTTCAGCGAGGAGGCCGGCTGCCGCGCCGCTGCCGAGATCCTCGGGCTCGACCCGCGGCCCACCGCCGTCTTCGCGGCCAACGATTCCATGGCGATCGGCCTCCTCTCCGCCCTCCAAGAGGCCGGCGTGCGCGTGCCCGCCGACATCGCGGTCACCGGATTCGACGATATCCCGATCGCGCGCTTTCTCTCCCCCCCGCTGACCACGGTCGGCGTCCGCATCGCCGGCCTGGGCGAGCGGGCCATCGACCGGCTGCTCTCTCACCTCGACGGGAGCGCCGGCGAGTCGCGCGAGCCCCGGCGGCACGAGATCCTGACCACCACCCTGGTGGTCCGCGGCTCCTGCGGCGGCGGCCTCTCCGCGCGCGAACCGAAAGAGTTGAAGGATTTTATTCAAGGAGGTAAGGTCTGATGAGACGACACGTTGGAATCGCCAACCTCGCCGCCGTTCCACTCCTGCTGCTCGCCCTGCTGGCGTTACAGGCGATCGTGGCGCCCGGCACCGCCCTCGCCCAGAGCACCGCCGCGACCCTGCGCGGCACCGTCTCCGACGAGACCGGCGGCGTCCTGCCGGGGGCCCAGATCAGCGCGGTCAACCGCGACACCGGCTTCACCCACACGGCGACCGTCCGCCAGGACGGCACCTATACCCTGACTCTCCCCCCCGGCACCTACGAGGTGCGGGTCTCGGCCGAGTCCTTCAGCCCCCAGGCCCAGACCGTGCGGGCGCTCGTCGGCCAGACGCTCGACGTCAACTTCAAGCTCACCCTGAACGCGGTCTTTTCGGAAAACGTCACCGTGGTCGGCGACCGGCCGGTCGAGATCCGCACCACCGAGGTGGCCACCAACGTCTCGGCCGAGCAGATCGAGAACCTGCCGCAAAACGATCGCAACTTCCTGAACTTCGCCGCCCTCGCCCCCGGCGTCCGCCTGTCGAACAACGAATTGCGCAAGGAAATCACCAGCGGCGCCCTGCCTTCCCAGAACACCAACGTTTTCATCGACGGCGCCAGTTATAAAAACGACATCCTGCTGGGCGGCGTGGTCGGCCAGGACACGAGCCGCGGCAACCCCTTCCCGCAGAACGCCGTCCAGGAGTTCCGCGTGCTCACGCAGAACTACAAGGCGGAATATCAGAAGGCCTCGAGCGCCGTGATCAGCGCCGTCACCAAGTCCGGCGGCAACGCGGTCACCGGCGACGTCTTTCTTTACTATCAGGACAAGGACCTCGTCGCCCAGGACGATTTCTCCGCCGATCGCGGCGAGGACAAGCCGGAGTACGAACGGTTCCAGGGCGGCCTCTCCGTCGGCGGACCGATCGTCCAGGACCGGTTGCACTATTTCCTCTCCTACGAGCGCAACAACCAGGACCGCGCCAACCGGGTCTTCCTCGGCAATCGCAACTCGGGGCTGACCTTTCTCGATCAATACGAGGGCAACTTCACCAGCCCGTTCCGCTCCGATCTGATTTTCGGCAAGCTTTCTTTCCAGACGCCCGGCGGCCAGCTCTTCGACGCCAGCACCAATTTCCGGCACGAGACCGACATCCGCGACTTCGGCAGCCAGGTGAGCTACCAGAGCGCCAACGACATCAAGAACGACGTCGCCAACGCCACCCTCAAGCTGCAGACCCCCTCCAGCCGCTGGCTCAACGAAGCCACCGTCAGTTATCTGGATTTCAACTGGCATCCGACGCCGCTCAACGAGGACACCGTCGGCCAGGAGTACTCCGGGCTCCTGCGCATCGGCGGGCGCGACACCACGCAGGACTTCACCCAGAAGCGTCTCGCCTTCCGCGACGACTTCTCCCTGCTCGACGTCGAATGGCGCGGACAGCATCTGATCAAGGCCGGCGCCAACGCCGATTTCCTGAAATATGAGGTGTCCAAGCGGCTCTTCGGAAACCCGCTCTATATCTATTTCTCGAATCTCGGCGCCGAGATCCCGGCCGAGGCGCGCTACGGCGTCGGCGATCCCAACCTCGACGACAGCAACGAGCAGTACGGCGTCTATCTGCAGGACGACTGGGACGTGACCGGCCGCCTCACCTTCAATCTCGGCGTGCGCTACGACTATGAGACCAGCATGCTGAACAACGACTACCGCACGCCGGATCAGGTGCGCCAGGACCTCGCCGGTTTCATCCCCGACCGCTACTTCACGGACGGCAACGATCGCAAACCCTTCACCGACGCGGTCCAGCCGCGCCTCGGCTTCTCCTATGATCTGACCGGCCGCGGCAAGACCGTCGCCTTCGGCGGCTGGGGCCGTTATTACGACCGCGTGCTTTACAACGACATCCTCGACGAGCGCTATCGCCTGAATTACGCGGTGCGCGTCTTCCGCTTCTCGGCCGACGGTCAGCCGCGCGACGGCCAGCCGACCATCCTGTGGCGGCCGGAATACCTCACCGCCGCCGGCCTCCAGGGGCTGATCGCGAGCGGCGCCGCGCCGAAGCCCGAGGTCTTCCTGGTCGACAACAACACCGAGCCGCCGGTCTCCGATCAGTGGAGCCTCGGCGTCCGCCAGTCGCTCGGCAACGTGCTGGTGTCGCTCACCTACACCAACATCCGCAGCGAGAACGGCTTCACCTATCTGTTCGGCAACCGCCGGCCGGACGGCACCTGCTGCCTGTCGCTCGCCAACTACAGCAACATCCTGATTTCGAGCGACGACAAGCAGGGCTGGTTCCGCGGCGCCTATCTGACCGTGGACAAGCCCTACACCGCCTCGTCGCGCTGGGGCGCCACCCTCTCCTACACCTACGGCAAGGCCGAGCAGAACGGCGGCGACCTGTTCAGCCTCGACTTCCCCACCGTGGCGGATTACCCGCGCTATCCGACCGCGACCGATCAGCGCCACACCGTGGTGATCTCCGGCATCGTCGGGCTCCCCTGGGGCTTCCGGGCGAGCACGCTGATCAATCTCGGCTCGGGTACGCCCTTCGACATCTCCGACGCGTCGGCCGGCTTCGGCCCGAACGAGTTCCGGTTCCGCCGCAACGCCGGCCGGCCGGAAAAGCATTCGTTCATCATCCCCGACGCCTTCGCCTACCGTACCGTGGACCTGCGCCTGCAAAAGAATTTCGGCGCCGGCCCCGGCGAGATCGGCGTGGTGGCCGAGGCGTTCAACGTCTTCGACTACGAAAACTTCGGTTGCTACAACGGCTTCATCGCGCCGAGCTCGGGAGCGCCGAACCCGGACTTCGGCAAGCCCGGCTGCCTGGTCGAGCCCGGCCGCCGGCTGCAGATGGGGCTGACCTACTCGTTCTGATGCGCAAGCGGCTCGCGTTCCTCGCCTTGTTGGCCGTCCTGGCGGGCGCGAGCTGCACCGCGCCCGCCTCCGGGCCCTCGCAATCCGCCGTCCCACTCAAAGGTCCGCTCCTCGACGACCTCGAGGAGCGGACCTTTCACTATTTCTGGGACCTCGCCCATCCGCGCACCCACCTGATTCCCGACCGCGCCCCGACGCCGTCGTTTTCGAGCGTCGCCGCGGTCGGCTTCGGGCTCACCGCCTATCCGATCGGCGCCGAGCGCGGTTATGTGCCACGCGAGGCGGCCCGCAAGCGCGTCCTCGAAACCTTGCGATTCTTTGCCGAGGCCCCGCAGGGGCCGCAGCCGCGAGGTGTTTCGGGGCATCAGGGTTTCTTCTACCACTTTCTCGATATGGAGACCGGCCACCGCTTCGAGCAGGTCGAGCTGTCGACGATCGATACCGCGCTGCTGCTCAGCGGGGTCCTGTTCTGTCAGTCTTATTATTCGGGCGATCATCCGGACGAGGCCGAGATCCGCACGCTCGCGGACCGCATCTATCGCCGGGTGGACTGGACCTCGATGCAGCCCCGTCCGCCCATGGTCTCGCACGGCTGGAAGCCGGAGAGCGGGCCGCTGCCGTACGATTGGCGCGGCTTCGACGAGTCCACGATCCTTTATATCCTGGCGCTCGGCTCGCCCACCCATCCGATCGATCCGGCGGCCTGGCCCGAGTACACCCGGACGATGAAGTGGGAGGCTTTCCAAGGCCAGGAGCACGTCCCCTTCGCGCCCCTGTTCGGCCATCAGTACTCTCACGTGTGGATCGACTTCCGCGGCATCCAGGACGATTTCAATCGCCAGAAGGGGATCGACTACTTCGAGAACTCGCGCCGCGCCACCTACGCGCAGCGCGCCTATGCGATCGAGAATCCGATGGGTTGGAAAGGGTACGGCGCCGACGTCTGGGGCCTCTCCGCCTGCGACGGACCGGTGGACGCCGACTTGCCCGTCGAAGCCAACGGCAAGACCGAAACGCGCCGTTTCTTCACCTACGCCGCCCGCGGCGCCTCGAGCGTCGAGATCCGCGACGACGGCACGATCGCCCCGACCGCCGCCGCCGCGTCGATCGCCTTCGCCCCCGAGATCGCCCTGCCGGCCATCCAGGCGATGCATGCC
>DATAHG010000750.1:0-4080 GCA_036263295.1 Thermoanaerobaculia bacterium
GGCTCGCCCCCCTGGGGACAGCAGGGGACCCCACGCTGACGGTCCATCTCCAGGGCGCCACGGCGAGCGGGGTGGAGGGGGAGCACCACGCCGAGGTCCGCGTCAACGGCACGGCCGTGGGCGAGGTCCGCTGGGAGGGCACCGCGGCCCAGAGTGCCACGTTCGCCGTCCCCGCCGGCCTGCTGACCGAGACCGGCAACCAGGTCGAGATCGCCGGCCAGCTGGACAGCGGCGTCCCCTTCAGCATCCTGTACTTCGATTCGCTGGAGCTGACCTACCCGCGTTCCTTCCGGGCGACCGGCGACGCTCTCGCGGTGCGGGCGGCGGAGCCGGCAGACATCGCGGTCACCGGCTTCTCCACCGCCGCGATCTCCCTGGTCGAGATCACCGACCCGCAGCGGCCGCGCTGGGTCCAGGGGGCGGCGGCCGGGCCCGACTTGGCCGGCGCCTCGACCTTCCGGCTCGGCTTCCGCCCCGCCTTCCGCGAGGCCCGTTACCTGGCGGCCACCCGGGCCGGAGCGAAGGCGGCGGAGCTGGCGCCGTGGCAACTCGCCGGCCTGCGCTCCCCCGGCCAGCACACCGACGTCCTGATCGTCACCACGGCGGCGCTCGCCCCGGCGGCCGAGCGGCTCGCCGCGCACCGGCGGTCGCAGGGTCTGGAGGCCCAGGTGGTCGACATGGCCGCGGTGGCGGACGAATTCGGCTTCGGGGTCGCGACCCCGCACGCCCTCCGCGCTCTCCTGAGCTACGCCTGGCAGAGCTGGCAGAAGGCGCCGCGCTATGTGGTCCTGGCCGGCAACGGCACGCTGGACTACCGCGGCCTGCTGGGGCTCGGCGGCAACCTCGTCCCGCCGCTGATGGTGCAGAGCCCGGGCGGCCTGTTCGCCTCCGACAACCGGCTGGCCGACGTGGCCGGGGAGGACGGCGTGCCGGAGATGGCGATCGGCCGCATCCCGGTGAGCACGGCGGCGGAGCTCGACGCCTACGTGGACAAGGTGATCGCCTACGAGAACGGCGACGGCTCTCCGGGGGCGGACTGGGTCAACCGGGCCGTGCTCCTGGCCGACACGCCGGACCGCGGCGCCGACTTCTCGGCGGTGAGCGAGCGCCTGGCCGGGCTCCTGCCGAGCGGCTACGACCCCGAGCGGATCTATCTATCGCAGACGCCCTTCGCCCAGGCCCGCGGCCAGCTCTTCCAGGCCCTCGCCCAGGGCGCCTCCCTGATCAGCTACGTCGGCCACGGCGGCCTCGACCGTCTCACCGCCGAGGGCCTGCTCGCGAGCGCCGACGTGCCGGGCCTCTCCAACCGCGACCATCTGCCGGTGCTGACGGCCCTGACCTGCACGGTCAACCGCTTCGGCGTGCCCGGGGTGCCGCCGCTCGGCGAGGTGCTGGTCAAGAGCCCCAACGGCGGCGCGGCGGCGGTCTGGGCGCCCTCCGGCCTGTCGATTCACGGCGAGGCCGGACTGCTGGCCGAACGCTTCTACCGGCGGCTGTCCAACCCCTCTCCGGACCGCCTGGGCGATCTGATAATCCAATCTCTTCAGGAGTTTAAGTCACTTGGCGGAGACTTTTCGATGCTGGAGATCTACAATCTGCTTGGGGATCCAGCATTCCGGCTTCGCCGCGCGACGGGCTCAGTCCCCGTGGGCCCCGGAGTTGCCAGCCGGGAGTAGCCGGAGAGCGGACCTCTTCAGGAGAAGCGATGCCATCGAGCCCAAGCGATCGAATGCACACCGGTGGGAACCCACTCGGACCCGACCGGCAGGCGTATGATGCGCCGCGCATTCTGTATCGGGAGCCGCTGGAGGCGATGGCCGCCGTCTGCGCGCCCTCGCCGCCCGCCAAGGGGAACCCGGGGTTCTGCCCCCAGGGTCCCATCTCGTCATAAATCCCTTCAGTCAGGGTTGGTCAGGGAAGAATCGGCAGGATGGCGCGCTCCAGCAGGGCGGCGCGCCGCTCCGCTTCGGGGTAGACCGCGAGCGGATCGCCGGTGCGGGTGTCCGCCGCGCCGGGGCAGAAATTCAGCAGCGGCCCGCGCGGGCCGTAGGCATCCACCCGCTCCTTGACCTGGATGGTCAGGTCCCGCACCTCGGCCAGATCCCGCGAGCCGGTCCAGATGTCCCGGATCGACTGCTGGTGGAGGTTGCCGACCGGGCGGCGCCACTGGACGCAGGGGTAGACGTTGCCGAAGGGGTCCACGGCGATGCCGGCCGAGCCGGCGCCGCAGTGCTTGCCCGGGCCGGCGGGAACGGTGCCGTCGTCGCCGCCGCGGGCGATGCTCGACGCTGGGGGGGCCGCTGAGCCCAGCGATCCCGGTGAGCTCGCAGCGGCCCGCCGGGCGCGCTCGGCCTGCAGCCGGAACAGCTCCGCCACCCCCGCCTCCGAGGCCGAGACCGACAGCGGCTCGCGGTCGCCGTCGTCGCGCGGGGTCACCTCGGGGTCGAGCTGGATCCGCAGGCCGAGACCATCCGCGATCGCGAGCATCCCTTCCAGCTCCCCCTCGTTCCAGGCGGTCAGGGTGGAGTTGATCTTGACCCGCAGCCCCAGCCCCAGCATCTCCCGGAGGTTGGCCTGGAGCCGCTCGAAGCTCCCCGGCACCCGGGTCTGGCGGTCGTGGGTGGCGGCGGTCGCGCCGTGCAGGCTGACCTCGATCAGGAAGGGGTCGATCTCGTCGCGGACGCGGCGCGCCAGCTCGCCGCGCAGGGCGTGGCCGTTGGACTTGATCCGCACCACGAAGCCCAGCTCGCGGGCGCGCGCCCCGAGCTTCAGGAAGTCGGGGTGGGCCAGCGGCTCGCCGCCGGAGAAGGTGAGGTTCATCACCTCCATCGCCCGCAGGTCGTCGAAGAACCGCAGATAGTCGGCGGTGGCGAGAGGCTCGCCCTGGAGTCCGAGGTCGTTGTAGCAGAAGAAGCAGTCGAGGTTGCAGCGGTAGGTCAGCTCGAGGAGGACCGAGAAGAGGAGGTTGTCGCGCCAGGTTTTCTGGAGGATCTGCTCAAAGCCCATCCTCGTCCTCCGATTCCTTGCCCGCCTCTTCGTCGCCGCCTTCGCCGTCTCCCCAGGCCAGCTCGAGGACGCCCGCGTCGGTGAGCTCGGAGGCGAACCCCAGGACGTCCTCTTCCAGGATCTCCCGCTCGACCTCGAACTCCTCGAACAGGGCGTCGACCCAGCCGGCGATCGGCATCACGCCGTCGGCCAAGTCGAGGATGCGGGCCCCCACCTCGTTGAGGACCATCACCTCGGAGACGTTCTGGCGCAGGACCACCGCCTCGGCCTCGACCCGACGGAAGCGGACGTCGCGGCACCGCTTCAGGACGCTGTTGAGATGAAGGTCTACCGAGGCCACGCGCGGTCGAGTATAGACCAGAAACCCCCGCTGAGAGAGAAACTTAGGGCGTAGGCGGGGGCGCGCCCGGCGAGCCCCGCGAGGACCTCCAGCAGGCGGTCTTCCCGGTAGGGGTCGGTATTGACGAAGGGCGAGCAGGCGAGCAGGCAGGCCACCGCCTCGGCGCGCGACAGCGGGCGCATGCCGTCCGCGGCGCTCTTCTCCAGCCGGAAGAAGGCTCCGAGCGGGAAGGACCGGGGGGCCGGCTCGCGCGCCCCGAGGTCGCCGGTGAACGGCAGGCGTTCGAGCCGGGCCGGGCCGCCCATCGACTCGCCGGTCGAATCGCCGGGAGGGCAGGCGACCGCGTTCATGTCGTCGGAGAGCACGAGGCCGCCGCGCTCCAGGGCCTGGCGCGAGACCGTGGTCTTGCCCGCCCCCGAGCGCCCCAGGAAGAGGAAGCCGGGCCCCGCCTCGCCCTGCGGCGCCACGCCGGAGCTGTGTAGGACGACGCCCCCCTGCTCCAGCAGGCGGTAGGCGACGAGGGCGCGGAAGAAGTTCTCGACGGTGCCGGAGAGCTCCTCCCCGGCGGTCTCGCAGGTCCACAGCGCCCCGCCGATCCCGCCCGGGCGCCAGTCGATCCGGCCGAGGAAGCGCAGGCCGGCCAGCCGCACGGCGGCGGGCGCGAAGTCGAGGTCGATGCCGTACTCCCAGCCGCGCGGATCGACGGCGCGGAAGTCCGCCGCCGTCATGCGGAA
>DATAHG010000751.1:0-3485 GCA_036263295.1 Thermoanaerobaculia bacterium
TTGACGTCGAAGACCACCGCGGCGGCGCCGGTGGCGAGCTTCTTCGACAGGATGCTGCCGGTGATCAGGGGAAGGGAGTCAATCGTCGCCGTGACATCGCGCAGGGCATAGAGCCGGCGATCGGCCGGGGCGATGGCGGACGTGGGAGAGCCGATCGCGAGGCCGCAGCGGTGCAACAGGGCCAGGCAGCGCTCCCGGTCGAGCCCCAATTGGACGCCGGGAATGCTCTCCAGCTTGTCGATCGTGCCTCCCGTATGCCCGAGGCCGCGGCCAGCCAGCATCACGATGGGCAGGCCACAGCTCGCGAGCAGCGGGCCCAGGATCAGCGAGACCTTGTCGCCGACCCCGCCGGTCGAGTGCTTGTCGCAAAGGTGGGGGATCTCGCGCGCAAGGTCCCAGCGCTCCCCGGACTCCAGCATGGCGCGGGTAAGCGCGTCGGTCTCGGAGGCGTCGAGGCCACGGATCGCCGCGGCCATCAGGAAGGCGGCAAGCTGCCCTTCGCTCCAGGAGCCGTCGGTGGCACCGCGCACCACCTCGCGGATCTCCTCTTCCGCGAGCCGCACCCCGGCGCGCTTACGCTCCAGGATGCGGTACGGAAGGATCATCAGCTGGGGAGGTTGAAGGGGGAGACCGCGGTGCGGCCCGCGCGGCTCGGATCGAGGGTGCCGATGCGCTGCATGGCCTCGCCCTGGTAAGGGGAACGCGGGAACTCGTCCACGATCTTCTGGTAGGCGTCCACCGCCTCCTTGGTCTGGCCGAGCTGCTCCAGGGTCTTGCCGAGCTCGTGGTAGAGCACGTCCTGCGGCAACGGCGGCTGGGACTGCTCCAGCAATCCCCGGAGGCGGGTCGCGACATCCGCCGCCTTGCCCTCCTGGCGGTCCAGCTCCATGAGGTTGAGCTGTACCTCGCTCGCCAGCAGGTGGTCCTTGTGATCGTCGGCGAAGTCGGTCCAGAGCGTCCGCGCCGTCTTGAGGTCCCCCTCCTGGGCGGCGATCTGGCCGAGGTAGACGCCGGCGACGTCGGCCGCATCAACCGAGCCGTAGTCGTCCTGGATCTTGGTGAACAGCTCCTTGGCCTTGGCCCGCTTCGCCTCCTGGCTGGCAAAGCTCGGGGTGAGCGGGTCGTCCGGCTTCGGGGCGGCCTGGTCGATCGGCGCCTCGTAGACCTTCATGGCGTACGCCAGGGCGTCGTTCGCCTTGGCGTTGCGGCTCTTCAGGTACGAGTTGACCCCGAACCAGAGGGCCCCCAGCAGCAGGACCGCGCCGATCGCGATGGCGATGGTCTTGCCGTGGCTTTCGGCATACTCCATGCTGCGGCCGACGGCGCTGGCGAACTCGTCCCGCTTGATCTCCTTGCGGGTCAAACGCTGATTCATCGAAACACTCCCGGGCCCTGTCTTGGGAACAGGCGACAAAAACAAGGTGGTGCGGCTAGGAGGACTCGAACCCCCGACCAAGAGTTTAGGAAACTCCTGCTCTGTCCACCTGAGCTATAGCCGCAGGCACGGCGATTATAACCTACCCGAAAGACACGGCCTTCCGGGCTGCTTCGGTACTTTTGATCAATGCTCTGGTCAATACTGGATCAGCGACTCGACCTGATATCCGGCGAGCTTTTCGCGGCCGGGAAGGAAGGTCAGCTCGATGATGAAACCGAATCCGGCGACCTTGCCGCCCGCGGACTCGACGAGCTTGGCGGCGGCCATGGCCGTGCCGCCCGTCGCGATCAGGTCGTCCACGATCAGCACGTTCTCGCCCGGCTGGACCGCGTCGCGGTGCATCTCGACGGTGTCGGTGCCATACTCCAGGTCGTAGGTCTGGCGGATCTTCTCATACGGCAGCTTCCCCGGCTTCCTCACCGGCACGAATCCGGCGTTCAGGTCGTAGGCCACGATCGGCCCGAACATGAAGCCGCGCGACTCGATGCCCACGACCTTGTCGATCCGCTGGCTGGAAAAGAGCCAGACGAACTGATCGACGGTCTTGCGCAGAGCGAGCGGGTGCTGCAGCAGGGTGGTGATGTCGTAGAACAAGATCCCCGGCTTCGGAAAGTCGGGCACCTCGCGGATGTGCTTCTTGAGGTCGTCCATGTCTCCTCCTGCGCCAGCCTGGGGCTAGCGATCGATCTCGAACCGATCCCAGGCCGGGATCTCGGTCAGACTCTCCTCTTCCAAGGTGTCGACGCGCCCGCCGCGCGGCCCCTGGCGAATTCTTTCCTTGAGCTGCTCCAGGACCGGGGCCGGCCCCGCCGCCTCGATCTCGACGCTGCCGTCGGCCAGGTTGCGGACACGCCCTGAGACGCCCAGCTCTCGCGCCGCCTCGCGGGTGAACCAGCGGAAGCCGACCCCCTGGACCCTGCCGCGCACCCGCAGACGAACGCCTTGACGGTCGCTCACCCGCGCTTGCCCCCGGTCTCCGGTTTCCAGCCGTGGCGGCCGACCAGAGGAACGAAGGCAACCTCCTCCCCCTCGCGGCGACGGATCTCGCCGCGGGCCGATTTCTTGTACAGCACGAGCCGCTGGGCACTGATCTGCCCCTCGGGGATCAGCAGGGTGCCGCCCGGCGCGAGCTGATCGAGCAACGGATCCGGCACCTTCGGCGCCCCCGCGGTGACCAGGATGCGGTCGTAGGGAGCCCATTCGCTCCACCCCACGGTGCCGTCGAAGACCTGGATCTTGACGTTTTCGAGACCGAGCTGGCGCATGCGCGGGATGGCCTGCTGGGCCAGCTCGGGCACCCGCTCCAGGCTGTAGACTCGCCGCGCGAGCTGCGCCAGGATCGCCGTCTGGTAGCCCGAGCCCGTGCCGATCTCCAGCACGGAGTGCTCCGGGCCCACCTCCAGCAGCTCGGTCATGCGGGCCACGATGTAGGGCTGCGAGATGGTCTGCGCCGCCCCGATCGGCAGGGCATGGTCGCCGTAGGCTTGGCTGCGCAGGTGGTCGCGCACGAAGACGTGGCGCGGCACCTTGCGGAGGGCGGCCAGGACGCGCTCGTCCTTGACTCCGCGGGCCACGATGTGGTCGCGGATCATCCGCTCGCGCAGGACGTTGTAGTCGCTCATCCCTGCGAATCGGGGACCGGGACCGGGTCGGAAGCCAGGTGCTTCAGCTTGTCCCACAGCGAGCCGTAGGATTCGAGGCCCGGATAGTAGGTGAGGTCGAGGTGGAGCGGCGTCACCGAGATCCGCCCGGTGGAGACCGCCTCGTGGTCGGTGCCGCTCGCGAGCTGCCACTGCGGCGTGCCGGCGATCCAGTAGTACTTGCGCCCGCGCGGATCGGTCTTCTCGACGACCGACTGCTTGTAGACCCGCCGCCCCAGCTTGGTGAAGCTGACCCCTTGAAGAGGGCCGGCCGGCACGTTGCAGTTGAGCAGCAGGTCGGGCGGCAACTCCTCGGCGGACAGCAGCACCCGCACCAGCTCGCGGGCAAACCGGGCCGCGGGCGCGAAGGAGAAGCCGTCCGCCACCTCCTGGCTGAAGGCGACGGA
>DATAHG010000752.1:0-1955 GCA_036263295.1 Thermoanaerobaculia bacterium
GTAGCGCTCGATGAAGCGGTCGGAGGCGGCCTTGTCCCCCTCGTACTGCAGGGCCAGGACCTCCTTGAGCATGGCCGCCACCACCTCGTGGAAACGGTCGTAGCGGATCCGCAGCAGGCGGCTTTGGGGATCCACCTCCAGCAGGCCTTTCTCCAGGAAGTAGTTCATCTGCATGAGCATCATGATGCGGTAGGGCTCCTGCCGCCGCGGCCGGGTGCTCTGCAGCACCCGCTGGACGCCGCTGGCATAGACCGAGCGCAGGCGGGCGTCGTCGTAATAGCCCTGCTCGCGCAGCGCCCGGCCCACGTAGAGGCTGATCAGGTCGGACTTCAGCTCTTCGAGGGCGGAGGCGTTCTCCTCGAAAGTGGCGTAGAGGTCGCGCCCGCTTTTGTTGAGGTCCGGGCCGAGGTAGTGGCCGATCTCGTGCCAGAGGGTGTAATAGAACTTGCCGTCGATCTGCAGGTCGTCGCGGTGCCGCGGGTCGAGGGCGGCCCGCCAGGTCTCCTGGCCCATCGCGAAGATCCGCGGATCCTTGAGGATGTTGGACCGCATGAGGATCGTCCGGCCGTACTTGCGGGAGATGTAGCTCTCGTTCGGCAGGTTGGTGGCGCCGTTGGTGCCGCGGGCCTGCCCGAAGTCGGCGATCACGTCGTAGACCCCGACCGGGATGTCCTCCCGCACCTTCTTGGGCGCCGCGTAGGGGAGGGAGTCCTCGAACTTCTGGATCCCCTGGAGCGCCTTGCGCAGCTCGTCGCTGGTCTTGCGGTCGCGCTTCAAGAGGGCCAGGCTGAAGAAGCTCTTCACCCCGTACAGCTCGTCGTCATAGACCTCGTAGGCCCCGATCTGGGCGTTGAGGTTGCCGAACTCGCCCGTGACCCACGAGGCGTCGCCGGCCTCGTAGTCGTCGATCAGCAGGTCGCGGGAGCGGTGGCGGAGGAAGCGGGCGAAGTCGGCGTCGGTCGGCTCGGCGGCGTCGGCGGCCTCCTGCAGGAGCCCGTAGGCCTTGAGCAGGTCCTCGGCCCAGGCCACCGAGTAGGGCACCGCGTAGAAGGCGCCGGGCTCCGGGCTCGTGGTCACCTTCCGCAGGAGCTGCTGCAGCCGGTTCCGCAGGCCGGGGTGGAGGGTGTCGAGCACCGGGTGCAGGGCGAGGACGCCGAGGTCCTGCTGCAGCGCCTCGGGCTCGGCCCGGCGGACCACGGTGCGCAGGTGGAGGATCGCGGCGCGCTCCTCCGGGTGGGCCTGGAGGAAGCGGTCGATCTCCGCCTGGGTGGCTTTCCAGGCATAGAGACCCTTGCCGGGCGAGGGTGGATCGACCGGCAGGAAGGGCTCCCGCCGGTTGTCGAGGGTGGTGGCGACCGGCCCCTGGAACAGGTCGTAGAGCTTGAGGAGGTCGCGGGTCTCCTCCGGGCTGCCGAGCTGGCGGTCGAGGCGGACGAGCTGCTCGCGCGCCGCCTGGGCTTCCGGGTGGAGCGACGATTCGTAGAGCTTCTGGACGATCTGGCCGGCTTCGAGGAGCTTTTCGACGGCGCGCGCCTCGCCCGGGGCGAGGTCGGAGAGGTCCGGGGCGAGCCGGAGGGTGACCGTCTTGTCGAGGATGCGCCGCACCGCCGCCGGCTTCCAGTAGCCGGGCGGCAGATCCCGGGCGAAGGCGGCTGGCTGGGTGAGACAACCGAGGGCGGTGAGCGACAGACCGGCCAGGGCGGCCCGGGATTCAGGTCGTTTCATCAGGAGCTCCGAGCTTTGTGGGCAGACTTCGTCCATGGCCATTCAACCTTCCGGAAGGCTTCACCGAAAAAAAGCGTGCAACCTTACAGAACAAGGGTGCTTGTCCCGAACCGATCGGGACTTGTGCATGTTTTCGAGAGGCGTCTTTCCCCGGCCCCCTCTCTGAAGAATGCGCTGTGGTAGCCTTGCGGGCAGGCATCGTCATGCAAAATAGGGCCCTCCCTTCCGCT
>DATAHG010000753.1:0-2590 GCA_036263295.1 Thermoanaerobaculia bacterium
GAGATGGCCTGGTGGGAGGAGAGGGGGGTGACCCTTGTCGATCTCCCGACTGTGGTATAGAGACAGGTCGAGAGAGGAGAAGCGCGATGCCCGAGACCACCTCCGCCACCCCCACGACCGACAATCGGCCCCCCTCCCCGTTGCGGCCGCCCAACCGGGCCACCGCCCTGGAAGAGATCCGCGACCGGGCGGACACCGTCTGGACCTCCGGCCGGAGCGCGCCGAAAATCGAAGTCACACCGCGGCATGAGCTGCGCGGCACGCGCGGCCGGATCGCCATCGTCGACGGCTGCCGCACCCCGTTCGTCAAGTCGGGGAGCGACTTCTCCAACATGGACGTGGTGGACCTCGCGAGCGTCCCGGCCTCCGAGCTGGTCTCCCGGCTGGCCCTGGACCCCGAGGAGATCGGCCTGTCGGTCTTCGGCGTCGTGGTCCCGGCCCTGCACGCTCCGAACCTCGGCCGCGAGGTGGTCTTCCGCACCTCCCTGCCGTTCAAGATCCCGGGCGTGACCCTGAACCTCGCCTGCGCCTCCTCGACCCGCGCGATCACCTTCGGCGCCTCGACGATCCTGTCGGGCGAGACCGACGTGGTCCTGGCCGGCGGCGCCGAATCGCTGACCAACGTGCCGATCCAGTTCTCCCGCAAGGCCGCCCGCACCTTCATGGAGTTCAGCAAGGCGAAGACCCTGCCGCAGCGCATGTCGATCCTCAGCAAGCTCCGCCCGGCCGACCTCGCCCCGGTGGCCCCGGCCATCGCCGAGTACACCACCGGTCTTTCGATGGGCGAGTCGGCGGAAAAGATGGCCAAGGAGAACGACATCTCCCGCCTCTCCCAGGACGAGATCGCCCTGATGTCGCATCAGCGCGCCGCCGCGGCCGCCGAGGCCGGCTGGTTCGACCGGCAGATCGTGCCGACCTTCCCGCCGCCGGCCTACGACAAAGCGGTGACCCGCGACAACGGCGTGCGGTCCGACAGCTCCCTCGAAGCCCTGGCAAAGCTCAAGCCGGTCTTCGACCGGCGCTACGGCACCCTCACCGCCGGCAACTCGAGCCCGCTCACCGACGGCGGCTCGGCCGTGCTGCTGATGAGCGAAGAAAAGGCCAAGGCCCTGGGCTACGAGCCGCTCGGCTACATCCGTTCCTACGCCTTCGCGGCCCTCAACCCGAGCGATCAGCTTTTGCAGGGCCCGGCCTACGCCGCCCCGGCCGCCCTCGATGCGGCCGGCGTCCAGCTCTCGGACATCGACCTGGTCGAGATGCACGAGGCGTTCGCGGCGCAAATCCTTTCCAATATGAAAGCGTTCGCGTCGAAGAAATTCGCCGAGCAGGAGCTGGGGCGCAGCGAGCCGTTGGGCGTGATCGATTTCGAACGCTACAACGTCACCGGCGGCTCGATCTCGATCGGCCACCCGTTCGGCGCGACCGGCGCCCGCGTCACCACGCAACTCCTCTACGAGCTCAAGCGGCGCGGCGGCAACCTCGGACTGGTGACGGTCTGCGCCGCGGGCGGCGTCGGCTTCTCCATGGTCCTGGAGCGGGAGTAGCCCGCTCCGGGCCGGTCCGTTGAGCGCCTCCCCCCTCTCCGGCCTGCAGGTGGCGGACCTCACCCGCCACCTGCCGGGCCCTCTCGCCGCCCACCTCCTGGCCGACCTCGGGGCCCGGGTGGTGAAGATCGAAGAACCCAAACAGGGGGACCCGGTCCGCCAGGCTCCGCCGGTCCGCGAAGGGACCGGCGCCCTGGCCGCCCTCCTGCTCTCCGGGATTGAAAGCGTCGCCCTGGACCTCAAGCAGGAGGAGGCACGGGACGTCCTCGGCCGTCTCCTGGCGAAGTCCGACATCCTGATCGAAAGCTTCCGCCCCGGCACCCTGGACCGGTTGGGCTTCCCGCCCGAGACCCTGCGCGAGCGCTACCCCCGCCTGATCGTCTGCTCGGTGAGCGGCTGGGGACCGGATGGACCCTATGCCCGCCGGGCCGGCCACGACCTGACCTATCAGGCCCTGGCGGGGACCCTGGCCGCCACGGCGGCCATGCCCCACGTGCCGGTCGCCGATCTGATCGGCGCCTGGAGCGCGGTGACCGCCATCCTCGCCGCCCTCCACGAGCGCGAGCGGACCGGCCAGGGCACCCGGATCGATGCCGCCCTTTTCGACGCCGGCTTCCATGCCGGCCTCACCGCCTGGGCCGCTGAGGCCGAAGGGGCGAAGAAGGTGGGGGAGAGGCTGCCCCTCTCCGGCGCCCTGCCCTGCTATAACGTTTATAAAACCGCGGACGATTACCCGATCGCACTGGGCGCCCTGGAACCCAAATTCTGGGAGCGCTTCTGCCGCGCCGCCGGCCGCCCCGCCTTGATCGGCCGCCAATACAGCGACTCGCCGAGCGTCCGCCGAAAAGTGGAAGATCTGTTCCGCACCCGCACCCGCGCCGACTGGATGACCCTCTTCGCCGCCGAAGACATCCCGGCCGAGCCGGTCCTCACCCCGACCGAAGCCCGCCGCCACCCCCAGGCCGCCGAGCGCGACCTCCTGCGCTACGGCCCGGATTCCCTCCTTCGCATCGGCTTTCCCGCCCGCCTCGACGGCGAACGCCCCC
>DATAHG010000754.1:0-3130 GCA_036263295.1 Thermoanaerobaculia bacterium
TCCAGGCCGTAGGTGATCTCGCAGGAGATCGGCTTGAGCTCCAGGCCGCCGGCCTGCTGGAAGTAGGTGAACTGGGTGATCTCCATGCCGTCGAGCATGACCTGCCAGCCGACGCCCCAGGCGCCGAGCGTCGGCGCCTCCCAGTTGTCCTCCTCGAAGCGCAGGTCGTGGACCTTGAGATCGAGGCCGATCGCCTCCAGGCTCTTCACGTAGAGGCGCTGGACGTCGAGCGGCGAGGGCTTGAGGATGACCTGGAACTGGTGGTGCTTGCCGAGGCGGAAGGGGTTGTCGCCGTAGCGCCCGTCGGCCGGCCGGCGGGAGGGCTGGACGTAGGCCACCTTCCAAGGCTCGGGACCGAGCACGCGCAGGAAGGTGTCGGGGTGCATGGTGCCCGCCCCCACCTCCAGATCGAGAGGTTGCTGCAGCACGCAGCCCTGGCGCGCCCAGAACTCGGACAGTCGGAAGATCAGATCCTGAAATGTCTGCATTTCGGTTCCCAGTTTCTGCGGTCCGGCTGACGGCCGGCCCGGAGCCCGAGATATTACACTCGGAACGCTCCCGCGCAGATGGGAAAAGACGAAATCGAGAGCCGCTGTCAGAGGCCGGCCAGGGTCTGGCGCATGACCTCGTAGCTGCGCAGCTCGCGCTGGAGGAAGTGGCGCCGCACCTGGCCGCAGAGGTCTTCGACTTGGCGCAGGGTGCGCGGCCCAGGGAGGGCTTTGGCCGCCTCGGGGAGGTTTTCGCGCCCGATCCGCCGCAGGAAGTCCAGGGTCTCCGGAAACGCCGCGAGGCCGCCGCGGCCGCCGCAGTCGAAGCAGAGCAGGGTCTCGCCGTTGCGCGGCAGGATCGCCCCCTTCTCCTCTCCGGCCTCTCCCGCGACCAGCGGGACGCCGCAGGACGGGCACTCCCGGGGCGACGGGAAGACCCCCGCCAGCCGCAGGATCCAGGCCTCGAAATAGCGCGCCGCGAGGTCCCGGTCCACTCCCTCGAGCAGGGCCTGGACGGTCGAGTCGAGCAGCCGGAAGAGGTGATCCGAAGGCTCGTCCTCCTGGGCGAACTCCATCAGGTGGTCGGCGAAGTAGCTGCAGAGCAGGATCCCTTCGAGATCGACCTGCAGGGAGTGGGCGGTGCGCACCAGCTCGACCGAGGAGAGGCGGACCAGGTCGCGCCCCTCCTTTTCGAACCAGGTCACCTGCGCTTTGGCGAGCGGCTGGAGCTGGCCGCCGAAGCGGCTGTGGCGGGTGCGGGCGCCCTTGGCGACGCCGCGCTTCTTCCCCTGCTCGCGGGTGAGGAAGGTGACGATCCGGTCGCGGTCGTGCAGATCGACCACGTCCAGGATCAGCGCCTCGGCGTTCAGCAGGCCCATGGGGGTGATAACAAGGAAAGCTCCGCCTCTCTTCCGCCTCCGGGGGCGGAAGTCAGCGGATCAGCACGTCGATCAGCAGCGAGGCGAGCCCGAAGTAGATCAGGATCCCGGTGATGTCGTTGCTGGTCGTCACCAGCGGCCCGGCCGCGACGGCGGGGTCGATCCCGAGCTTTTCGAACAGCAGCGGGATCAGCACGCCGTTGAAGGACGACACCAGGATGGCCAGGAGCATCGCCAGTCCGACCACCACCGAGTAGGCCGGGTTGCGCTGCAGGACGAGCGCGGCGAGCCCCGCCACCGTCCCGGTCGCGCAGCCGAGGATGACGCCGACCTTGAGCTGCTGCCACAAGTAGCGCAGCACGCGCGAGCGGTTGAGGTCGATCCGCCCGGTCGCCAAGCCGCGCACGGTGATGGTCGAGGTCTGGGTGCCGCTGTTACCGCCCATGCCCATGACCACCGGCACGAAGGAGAGCAGGAACAGGGCCTGCTTGAAGCCGACCTGGAAGGTTTCGAGCAGCACGCCGGTGAGGATCCCGCCGCAGAGGTTGACCAGCAGCCAGGGGAGGCGGATGCGCGCCACGCGCAGCGACTTCTCCTCGTAGATCAGCTCGTCCTCAGAAGTGCCGGCGATCTTGAGGATGTCCTCGTTCGCCTCCTCCTCGACGACGTCCACGATGTCGTCGAGCGTTACGATGCCGACCAGGCGGTCGTCGGCGTCCACCACCGGCACGGCGAGGAGGTCATAGCGGGCGGCGAGCTGCGCCACCTCCTCCTGGTCGGTGTCGGTGCGGACGCGCAAGACGTCGCGCTGCAGGATCTCCCCCAGCCGCTGCTCCGGGTGGGAGAACAGCAGGCGGCGTAGCGACGTCACCCCCAGCAGGCGCTTGTCGCTGTCCACCGTGTAGAGGTAGAAGATCATCTCGACGTCGCGCTTCTCCTGGATGGCGGCGATCGCCTGGCGCACCCGGGCGGTCTCGGGCAGCACCAGGTACTCGGTCGTCATGATGCGGCCGGCGGTGCCGTCCTCGTAGGTGAGCTGCGACTTGAGCTCGGAGAGGTGGTGGAGATCGACGATCTCCAGGACCTTCTGTTTCAGGTCCTCGGGCAGCCATTCGATCACGTAGACCGCGTCGTCCACGGCCGCCGATTCGAGGATCTCGGCGATCCCTTCGGGCGGCAGCTCTTCCAGCAGCTCCAGACGCTGCGGGGCTTCGAGCTCGGTGAGGACGTCGCCGGCGCTGTCGGGGTACTCCTCGGCGAGGATCTGGAAGACGTGGAGGCGCTCGGCCGCGCTCAGGCCGCCGATCAGCACGGCGACGTCCTCGGGGCGAAGCTTGGAGAGCAGGCGGACGATATCCGCCCGGGTGCCGCGGCGCACGAACTTGCGCAAGGCTCCCGCCAGCAGCTCATCCGGACGGGAGCCGCCCGGTCCGTCCGGACCGTTGCGCGGTGGGCTCTCCAGGGCCTCCATGACGCCTCGGATGCTAGCACGCGGAACGCGGCTGGCAGCGGCTGCGCCAGCCGCGCGACAATCGCGCGACAATAAGGTCCCATGCCCGAAACCGATCTCTCCAAAGAGCCGTCGCCGGACCCGCGCGTCGCCCACAATCTCGACTACTGGAAGCGCAAGCTTCTCGACCTCGGCAAGCGCAACCGCGCTCTGAGCTTCCGGCCCAACAAGGTGTCGACCGTCACCGTGGTGGACGAGCAGCCGGCGGAGGTCTTCCGGCGGATTTATCTGCTCGAAAAATCGATGCGTTTCGG
>DATAHG010000755.1:0-2126 GCA_036263295.1 Thermoanaerobaculia bacterium
GCCGGATCCTCCCGGAAGGCATAGAGGCCGTGCGGCGCCTCGCGGTCGAGCGCCTCGGGCACCAGGTGGATCTTGCGGTCCGGCGTGAACGGGAACGAGTCCACGAACTGGATGGGCGCCAGGCCGCAGTCCGGCACCGCCATGCCGTCGCGCTCCAGCTCGGTGCGGATCCGCTCGCTCGGCCGCAGCAGGGCTTCGGCCACGGAAGCCGAGTCTTCCGCATCCCCCGGTTGCCCCAGGCCGAGGCGCTGGACCAGGGCGGAGAAGACCTCCACGTTGGAGCGCGCCTCCCCCGCCGGCACGGCGACCGGCGTGGTATTGAAAAGGACCATCGAGCCGTAGCCCCGCACCATCTCCGGATGCTCCAGGAACGCCGTGGCCGGCAGCACCAGGTCGGCGTAGTGGACCGTGTCGGTCCGCACCTGCTCGAAGACGACCGTAAAGAGGTCCTCCCGTTCGAGCCCCCGCCGTACCTTCTCGGCGTTCGGCATGGTCGCGAGCGGGTTGCAGTTGTAGACGAACAGCACCTGGACCGGAGGCTCCTGGGCCTCCAGCAGGACCGTGCCGAGGCGGTTCATGTTGATCACCCGGGTGCCCGGCTCGGCGGCGCCGATCGCGGCGGCGCGGTCGAAGGACCCGGGCCAGGCGCCCGAATTGCTCATCGTGAAGCCGCCGCCGCGCACTCCGAACTTGCCGGCGACCGCCGGCAGCGCCAGGGCCGCCGCCACGGCCGAGCCGCCGTTGCGGTTGCGCTCGAACCCCCAGCCGGTGCGGATCACCGCCGGGGCGCTCTCGGCGTAGAGCCGGGCGAAGGCCGCGAGATCCTCGGCCGGCACGCCCGACGCCTCGGCCGCCCGCTCGAAGGTCCAGGGCTCGGCCCGGCGGCGCAGCTCGTCGGCCCCGGTGGCGTGATCGGCCAGGAACCGCAAGTCGGCCTTCCCCTCCTCGAAGAACCAGCGGATCACCGCCAGGGCGACCGGCAGGTCCCCCCCGGGCCGCGGGGCGAGGTGAAGGTCGGCCTTCTTGGCAAGCTGGGTCCGGCGCGGGTCGATCACGACCAGCCGCGCCCCGGCCCGCTGCGCCTCCTGGATGATCGGCACCAGATGGATCCCCGACGCCGAGGGGTTCACCCCCCAGAGCACGATCAGCCTGGCATGGGGGTAGTCGAGCAGCGCCACCCCAGGCATCTTGCCGTAGAGGCCGGTCGCCGCTCGTCCGGTCGGAGCGGCGCACACCGTACGGGCCAGCCGCGAGGCGCCCAGCCGGTAGAAGAGCCGCATGTCCGCCGTGTCCTGGGTCAGGAGGCCGTTCGAGCCGCCGTAGTAGAACGGCAGGATCGACTCCCCGCCGAAGCGTTCCGCCGCCTCCCGCATCTTCGCCGCCGCGAGGCCCAGGGCCTCGTCCCACGAGATCCGCTCGAAACGCCCCTCTCCCTTCTTCCCCACCCGCACCTCCGGATAGAGCAGCCGGTCGGGGCCGTACAGGTGCTCCGGCATGCGCCGCACCTTGGAGCAGATATATCCCTGGGTCAGGGGGTTCAAATGGCTGCCGTCGAGCTTGACGACCCGGCCGTCCTCGACCCGCACGTCGAGGCTGCAGGCGTCCGGGCAGTCGAGGGGGCAGGCGCTGGAGAGGACCGTAGGTCCGGCGATGGGGCGGAGGATTTCGGACATGGGGGAATTCTACTACCCGCCGGGGGCCCTCATGTCCTCATCGTAGGAGACGCCTGCGGAGGCGTATACCGCGGCTGGGAGCGCCGGCAGCTTGCCGGCATACCCAATAGATTGCCGGCGGGACGCCGGCTTCCAGCCGGCAATTTATTTTCAAATGCCGGCAAGATGCCGGCGCTCCCAGCCGCGGTATACCCCTGCGAAGGGGTTCTCCCTGGGTTGGGAGGGCGAAAAACCGTGACAACTCACCGCAACTTTGCCACGATCGATCGTCACTTCGTGACGTTCTATCAAGACGTCGCCAAAACTTCTCCACACGTTGCGACGGAACCCCGAAGCTTCGTCACTGCGTACCGAAACTTCGTTACCATGTGTCTACACTTCGTCAAGGATCATCGCCGATGCATAACGTAACATCCCCGCGTTGTCACGTTCTCTCTCCACATCGTCACAGAA
>DATAHG010000756.1:0-4270 GCA_036263295.1 Thermoanaerobaculia bacterium
CGGGAGTGGCCGGACCGAGCTACGAAACGCCGGCCGAGGTGCGCATGCTGCACAGCCTGGGCGGGGACGTGACCGGCATGTCCACGGTGCTGGAGGTGATCGCGGCCCGCCACATGGGGCTGCGGTGCCTTTGCCTGTCGATGGTGAGCAACCCCGCCGCCGGCCTCTCCCCCATGGCGGTGGACCACGCCGACGTGCTGGCCGCCGGGGCCCAGGCGGCCGAGAAGATCAAGCTCCTGCTCGCCACGATCCTGCGGGATCCGGACCTGCTCGAAGTCTGAGAACAAGGCCCTGAAAAGCGAAAAGCCGGTCCACCCGAAGGCGGACCGGCTTTTCTATGAACTCAGAAGCGGTTCAGATCTTGACGACGTTCTCAGCCGCCGGGCCCTTCTGGCCCTGGACGACGTCGAACTCGACACGCTCACCCTCGGCCAGAGACCGGAAACCCTGTCCCTGCACGGCCGAGTGATGGACGAAACAATCCTTTTCGCCATCCTCGCGCGTGATGAAGCCGAATCCCTTGGTGTCGTTGAACCACTTGACGGTGCCCTTCGTACGCATTTGTACCTGCTCCTTGATCTGTGTAGTCGGAGCCGGTGTTGCCGTACCCGTCGACCCACAATCTGACTCGTGATCGAAACCCTCACGATGGGATCGTTCCGCGGGGAGGGGCACTCGCCCTTCCACCTGTCGAGATGGCAACAAAAAAGCCTGGCGTTGAAGTTCGCCAGGCCTTTTCAGTTACCGACGGAACGATGGGAAGAGTACAGGCAGTCGCGAGAAAAGGCAACCCCCCACGCGCGAATGGACTCGTCGGGGGGCCAGGGCATTAGAATCGAGAGGCTCATTTGTACCCCGGAAGAGCTGTCGGAGGAGTGAGCATGCCCCAGGACGAGATCATCCAAGAAGTCAGGGCGATCCGCGAAGCCTACGCCGAGAAGTTCGGGTTCGACATCGATGCCCTGTTCCGAGACGCCAAGAGCCGGGAGCGCCAAGGCGGACGGACGGTTGTGGAGCTCCCGCCGAAGAAAGTGGCCCTCAGGTCGGCAGGCTGAGCCCGCTTCTGCTGGAATTGCCGCCGAGACAACCGGCCATTTGCATCAGAATTCTTCCTCCCGGAGAACCAGATACTTCTATCTGACGCAAATCGGCACTGTTTTGCTGCAAAAAATCTTTGTCAGGTTACAGAGAACCCTTCGCCGGCTCTCCGCACAAGCTCGCCGGCGACCCGGAACCTTTCGCCGGGAGCCCGGAACCTTTCGCCGGCTGCCGAACAAAGGTATTGGGACGCAGGAGAGGTCTCGCCCGGTTCCCCGCGAAGGGTTTTCTGGTACCGGAGACCCTTCACGGCTCCTTCGCGCGACTATCTTTGCAACAAAATTGTGTTGTCGGGTTGCCCAGGAAAGGTGTCGAGCTACCGGATAGAGCTGTTCGATCCCTGGTGAAACCTTCCCGGTCCCTCAAACAACCATCTCCCTCGCCCGCAAACCCTCACGAGGAGGCCAACTCCTCTGCTCGCTACCCTACACAGGCGAAGGAGCTTCCGGAAGGCGCGAACGGCGAGCCCGCCGCCAGATCCGGGTGTAGATCACCAGGTTGAAGGCCACCACGAAGGTGCCGATGGCGAGTTGGAGGCCGCGGGTCAGGCCTGCCGGGTAGAGGACCGGGAGGATGTAGTGCTCCACGAAGCCGCCGGCGTAGCCCGCTTCTCCGCCGAGGTGGCGGAGGTGGTTTTCGAGCGGGGTGAGCGGGCAGACGCCGGCCAGGAACTCGATGCCCGCCCCCCAGAGCGCCGCCGGCAGGTGGAGCCACACCGCCCGCGGCCAGCGCAGAGCGAGCAGGCCCCCCAGCACCACGAAGAGCACGAAGCCGGTGTGCAGGAGGACGACCAGATCGGCGAGGAAGCGATAGAGCATGGCACCTCTGATTCGAACCGGGACCAACGCGGCTGGAGCGCCGGTATCTTGCCGGCAAAGCAACCTCTCTTCTCAGGCCCGGATCTCTTCTCTCCGGACCGTCAAGTCGTCCACCCGGTTGAAGTCCACCTCGATCCCCAACCCGCGGCGGTCCACCGGCACCTGGATCCTGCCCTGCCAGTCCATGGTCCATTCGGGGATCACCACGTCCTTCTCCCAATAGCGCTCGCTCGGCGAGACGTCTCCCGGGAGGGTGAAATTGGGGAGGGAGGCGAGGGCCACGTTGTGGGCGCGGCCGATGCCGCTCTCCAGCATGCCGCCGCACCAGACCGGGATCCCCGCGCGCTCGCAGAGGTCGTGGATGGCGAGCGACTGGGAGAAGCCGCCGACCCGGCCGGGCTTGATGTTCACGATCCGGCCGCTCTTCAGGGCGATCATGTCCTCGGCGCGGTCGAGGCTGGTGATCGATTCGTCGAGGCAGAGCGGGGTATCGAGGTGCTTCTGCAACTCGGCGTGGCGCAGCAGGTCGTCCCAGGCGAGCGGCTGCTCGATCATCAGGAGGCCGAGGCGGTCGATGCGCTTCAGGCGGTCGAGGTCGGCCAGGGTGTAGGCGTTGTTGGCGTCGGCCATCAGCGGGGCGTCGGGGCCGAGGGCCTCGCGGGCGGCACCCAGGAAGGCCTCGTCCATGCCCGGCTTGATTTTGATCTTGACCTTCTTGTAGCCGCGCTCCAGGGCGCCCCGCGCCTTCTCCACCAGCGCCTCGGGGCTCGCCTGGATGCCGAGCGAGATCCCGACCTCGATGGCGTCGCGGCCCTCCCGCTCGCGGCCGAGGCCGGCGCGGATCTTCCGCGCGAGGGAGACCCCCTCGGTCTCGGCGGCGAGAGCCCAGGCCGCCATCTCGACCGCTCCCTTCGCCATGTTGTGGCCACGGAAGTTGACCTCCAGCGCCGGATGGATCTCCTCCGGCCGCGCGAAGCTCTGGCCGAGCACCCGCGGCGCCACGTGCTCGCGAATCGCCCACCACGAGGTGTCGATGGTCTCCGAGGCGTAGTTGGGGTTCTCGCCGGCCACGCACTCCCCCCAGGCCTCGACACCCTCGGCCGAGCGCAATTGAATGAGCAGGATCCGGCGCTGGCTCTGGATCCCCGACGAGATCTGGAAGGGCTCCTTGAGGGTCAGCGAGATCTCGCGCAAGGTGAGGCTGGTGATTCGCAGGGGCCGCTGGGGATCAGGCATCGGAGGTCTCCGTCTCAGGTTCGTTCGGGCTCGGCCGCGAGGCCGTAGAAACAGCGCTGCTCCCGGGGATCGCGCCAGAAGGTCTCCACCCGGTAGCCGCGCCCCATGTACTCCTCGAAGGCGCGGCGGGTGGACAGCCGCCAGGCGTGGGCCCGCTCTTCGTCCTCCGCCTTGAGGGTCTGGATGCTCACCGGGATCTCGACACGCACCCGGGGGGCGTCCGGCAGGGCCAGCGCGGCGGGGTCGGCGGGATTGGCGACCGGGGCGTCGGAATAGCGTTCGGCGTCCGGTCCGGGATCGAGCTGGCGACCCGCCGCGAGGTCGGCGACGCGCTCGGCGATCCGCTCGCTCTGAATGGCCCAGCTCACGATGAAGCGATCGGTGCCGATGCCGCGCGCCAGCTCGCTGCCGAGGTCGTCGTCGTACATGTCCTCGACGTAGTCGATCACCACGGCGCCGAGGCGGTTCAGGTTGAGATGGGCGTTGCGGGCCTCCAGCGGGTCGTAGGTCCACTGGATCTCTTCGACCCCGAGGGGGAGGAGGACCTCGCGCTGGTAGAGCTTGAGCCGGGTGCCGAGGTGGTGGTCGCGGGCGTCCGGGTGGACCGCCAGCATGTGGGACCAGTGGACGCGCCGCGGCGGGTCGCCTTGCAGGCCGGTCAGGCCGAAGACGAAGGCGAGCATCTTGCCGTCGCGGTCGAAAACCCCGGCGGAGACGCCCCCGGCCTTCTGGTTGATCTTGAGAATGCTGGCCGGCACCGCCTCGCCGAAGTTATGCCCCCAGGTGGCCCGCTGCAGATCGACCCCGGCCTGGTAGTCCGCGGCGGTTTCTAGAGGGCGGAAGGTCAAGCCGTCGGCGGCTTCCTGGACTGGGGCGGTCATTGGGGCGGATCTTAGCGCAGTCGGTTGACCTCCCCCGCCCTTCTCCGTCATCGTGGGCCCGTGCGCGGGCGGATCGACTTCAATCGTTACCGGAAGCTGCGCGGGTTCGTGACCCGCACCTTCCTCCACGTCCTTTTCTGGGACGTCCTCCTCAACGTCCCCGGCTTGCGGCGGCTCCGGCGCCCTCCTCTGGAGCGGTGGCAGCGCATCGCGCGGCGCTACCGGGCCCTGGCGGTC
>DATAHG010000757.1:0-6159 GCA_036263295.1 Thermoanaerobaculia bacterium
CTGCGATCGCTCGCCGCCACCCAGGTCAGCTCGAACCAGGGATGGTCCTCCAGGAGCTGCACGAACCGCTGGCCAACGGTACCAGTGGCCCCCAGGATCCCGACTTCGATCTTCTCGCTCATGTCATCTCCCCGCTCTGCAGCCGTAGAACCAGATCGCGATAGAGGCCCACGGCCTCGACCAGCTCCCGCTTCGGCACCCGCTCGTCCGGCGTATGGGCGACGTGGATGCTCCCTGGCCCGAGCAGGAACGGCTTCCCCCAGCTCGGCAGACGCGGGATGTCGGTGGTGTATTTGACCACGGTCGTCTCGAAGCCGGGCACCGCCCCCAGCCGCATGGCGCGGGTCTCGCGCTGCTCGGCGATCCGCACCCCCGGCACCGAATCCACCGCGGCGTGCAGGCCGGCGGCCAGCTCCTCGGTCGGCCCGACCGTCCGCAGCATCACCTCGGCCCGGGCCTGGTCCGGGATGACGTTGGCGGCCCGCCCGCCGGCCAGGGTCCCGACATTGAGGGTGGTCTCCCCCAGGGTCGGATCGGACGGCAGCGCCACCTCGCGCAGGCGGGCGAGCGCGGCAAGGAGCCGGTCGATCGCCGACTCTCCCAGCTCCGGATAGGCCGAGTGGGCCGCCCGCCCCTCGGCTTCGAGGCGCAGGTAGAGCGCCCCCTTCGAGCCGAGGGCGAGGCGGTTCTCGGTCGGCTCGCCGTTGATCAGGAAGCGCGAGCCGCGCGGGGTCCGGTCGGCGACGGTGGCGCCAACGCTGTCGGTCTCCTCCCCCACCACGAAGAGCAGACCGAAGCCCCGGTTTCCCCGGGCCAGCAGCTCCTCGGCCGCCTTGACCATGGAGGCGATGCCCCCCTTGGTGTCGCAGGCGCCGCGACCACGCAGGCAGTTGCCGTCGTCCGACGAGGGGAAGAAAGGGGGGACGGTGTCCATATGGGTCGAGAGCACCACGGCGGGCTCCCCCCAGGCCGCGAACAGGTTGAAGCGATCGGCCTCGACCGGCATGCGCTCCACGGTGCCGCCGGTCCCGGCCGCGATCCTGGACAGGTGCTCGTGAAGGAAGTCGCCGACCGCGCGTTCGTGGCCGGTGACGGATTCGATGTCGATCAGGGCGCGGGCCAGGCCGAAGAGGTCCATGTCGAGGCGAAAGGCTATCTCAGAACGGCGAGAAGAGGGGATGCGGATCGGATAAGATGCCCGCCATGATCCAGATCGACTTGTCCGGCAAGAAGGGCCTTGTGATGGGGGTCTCCAACGCGCGCAGCCTGGGCTGGGCGATCGCCGAGCGGCTCGGCGCGGCCGGGGCCCAGCTCGCGTTCAGCTACCAGGGGGAGCGGCTCCGGGCGGACCTGGAGAAGCTCACCCGCGACCTGCCGGGGAGCCGGCTGTCCCAGTGCGACGTCACTCGCGAGGAGGAGCTGCGGGCCACCGTCGCCGATCTGCGCGAGAGCTGGGGAGGGCTGGACTACGTGGTCCACTCGATCGCCTTCGCCCCGCGCGCCGCAATGGACGGCCGCTACATCGACACCGCCCGTCAGGACTGGCTGACCGCGCTGGAGATCTCCGCCTACTCTCTGGTCGCCGTGGCGCGCGAGGTCGAGCCGATCCTCAACGAGGGGGGCTCGATCATCACGCTCACCTATTACGCCGCCGAGAAGGTGGTCCCCAAGTACAACGTGATGGGAATCGCCAAGAGCGCCCTGGAGGCCAGCGTGCGCTATCTGTCCTACGAGCTGGGCAAGAAGGGCGTGCGGGTCAACGCCGTGTCGGCCGGCCCGGTCCGCACCGTCGCGGCGCGCAGCATCCCGGGCTTCATGAAGATGTACAACCGGGTGGGAGGCATGGCCCCGCTCGGCCGCAATGTCACCCACGAGGAGGTCGGCAACCTCGGCCTCTTCCTCCTCTCCTCTCTCTCCAGCGGGATCACCGGCGAGACCGTCTATGTGGACGCCGGGTTCCACGTCATGGGGATGGAGCTGGACGAGGAGTAGCGCTCCCGCCCAAAGAAATGGGGCGGCCCAAGGGGCCGCCCCGATGAACTCCAGAGAACCGAAATCTTGAGTCGAACCGACTCGCCTTCTAGGAGGCGGGAGCCTCGAAGCGCAGGCCGGGGTTGTGCTCGGCGCGCTTGAGGTAACAGGCGATCTCCTTGACCAGCCCGAGGCTGACCGCCTCGGCTTCGACGGCCTGCTTGAAGCAGAGCAGTGCGGCCAGGGCCTCGCGGTGGATCTGGCGCGATTCGAAGATCGGCACGATCTCTTCCGACAGGCGGCGCAGCTCGGCGGTCCGCCCCTGACGGGCGTAGAGCAGGCCGAGCTCCAGGGCGACGAGGGCGGTGTCGTAGGGGATCCCCTCGGCCAGAAAGCCGTCGCGGGCGATGAGCAGCTCGGCCTCGGCCTCCTCGTTCTGGCCGAGCCCGAAGGCGATGCGCGCCTTGACCCAGTGGCGGCGGTTCTGGGCCCAGGCGTCCGGGAACTGGTTGTAGAGCGCCCGGGCCTCCAGGAAGAGGTCGCGCGCCTCCTGGTAGCGCTCGGCCGAGGCCAGGTAGTCGATCAGGTTGTGGCGGGCGCACAACAGCAGGCGCGGCTCCTGGGTCGGATCGATCCAGCGCACGGCGTCGTAGAGCAGCGGGATGCCCTGCTCCGGCGCGCCGGCATGGTGGTGTACGGTGGAGAGGTTGACCAGGCAGCGGCCGGCGCGGTGCTTCTCGCCGAGCTCGGAGAAGATCGAGATGGCCCGCCGGAGCAGGCGCTCGGCCTCTTCGAAGCGGCGCTGGTCGCGCCGCAGGGAGGCCTTGAGGTCGAGCAGAAAGGCGCGCTCGAAGAGGTCGCCCGAGCCCTGGCGCAGGAGCGCGAAGGCGAGCTGAAAGGCCTCCTCGGCGCCCGCGAGATCGGAGCGGACGCGCCGCGCGTTGGCGATCGAAGACCAGGCGCGCGCCCGCATGTCTTCGATGCGGTCGGTGCTGTAGTACCAGTCGTCGAGCCGGTCGGCCAGCACCAGGGCCAGCTCGCCGAGGCGCTCGGCCCGGTGGGTGTCCTCGAAGCTCTCCTCGCGGCTGCGCTCCAGCAGGGCCTCGAGGACGCCGGACGTGGTGTAGCGCGGGTCTTCGGTCACCAGCGCGATCTGCTGCTCCTGGCTCGATTCCATCAGCTCGGAGAGGAGGGCCGCCGCCTCGATCCGCTCCTGGCGGAAGGCGGCACGCATCCGATTGAGCTCGGCGGTGTTGTACCGCAGGGCCTCTTCATAATCCGGCACCGGCTCCACCACGGGCAGGACCTGGCCGAGCTTGCGGGTCAGCGGGCTCGGGACGGGGCGCAGGAAGGCCTTGACCTTCTTCTGGCACCCGCGGCAGTCCAGCACGTGCTCCAGGGTCTTGCGGCTATCGCTTTCCGCGCTCTCTAGGAGCCCCAGGAGTGAGGAGTAGTTGGGATGGATGCGCGGCATTGAGTCCCTCCTTCATGAGATACGCCCAGCCTAAAGACATCCGGGCGCGTAACGGACTGGCCGACCGGCGGCAGCCTGGATTCCCAGCCGCCGGTCCGCCGAGCAAGATGCCTCTACATTCTTAAAGTTGTTTGAGGGCGCCAAACCGGGACAGCGGCACGGGTACGTCCCTCGGTGCAAAAATAAGTCTTTACGAAACCATCACGGATCAGTTCGGGCTGCCGTTCGGATCCATCGAGCTGCCGGCGTCCGTGCGCGGGCCGACGATGGTCGGATCCCCGCAGGTGTCCCCGCCGTTGGGATCGATCCCGCACCCGACCGGGGCCGACACGACCTGCGGCCCATCGGGAGCGAGGTTGGGACTGTCCGATCCTCCCGGTGCCCACCACGCCGACACCCAGTCGATCAGGGCTGAGAAGAGCCCCGTCTCGAACCTCGCGCTCCGCAGGGCATCTCCAGCGGGGGCCGCCTGCGCCAGGACCGGCGACAGAGCCACGCACAGCACCAGGGCGGGGATGGCGAGAGAAGAACGGTTCTTGCCAAGCATAGAGCTGGGTCTCCTCCAGGGCGGCTTGTTTCGCCGGCTTCAGCGCCGGTGATGATTTCCCTGTCTTTCCTGCATAGTGCCACGAAAAGGAAAAAAGGGGGCGGCCACTTGAACAATTCCGCGCGCCGGAGCGGGAACGTTATACTCCCCGGCCGTGCAGAATCATTCGATCCAGGTCCTGATCCTCGCCGGCGGCACGGGCACCCGTTTCTGGCCGCTGTCCCGCAAGAGCCGCCCCAAGCAGCTCCTCGCCCTGGAGGGGGACCGCACCCTCCTGCGCGACACCTTCGAACGCCTCCAGCCGCTGGTCTCCCCCGGCGCCGTCTGGGTCTGCACCACGGCCAATCTGGCCGGGCAGGTCCGGCGCGAGCTGCCCGAGGTGCCGCCCGGCCAGATCCTCCTCGAGCCCGAAGGGCGCAATACCGCTCCCGCGATCGGCTGGTCGGTGCGCTCGATGCCCGAGGAGGCCCGCCGCGGCGTCGTGGCCGTGCTGCCGGCCGACCACCGGGTCGGCGAGCCCGCAGCCTTCCGCGACACCCTCGGCCGCGCCGCCGGTCTGGTGGAGCGCGAGGACCGGGTGATGACCCTGGGGGTGACCCCGCGCTGGGCCGAGACCGGCTACGGCTACCTGGAGCTGGACGAGGCGGCCGGCCCCGAAGGGGTGCGCCGGGTCCGCCGTTTCGTCGAGAAGCCGGACGCCGAAAAGGCCGAGCGCTTCCTCGCGGCAGGCAATTACCTCTGGAATGCCGGGATCTTTGTCTTCCGCGGCTCCACCTTCCTGTCTCTCCTGGAGACGCACCAGCCCGAGCTGGCCCGCGGCCTCGAGGAGATCGCCGCCGCGCCTGAGCGGGTTGGCGAGCTTTATGGCCGTCTGCCGGCCGACTCCATCGACTACGCCCTGATGGAAAAGCTGGATTCGATCTCGACCCTGCCGCTCGATTGCGGATGGAGCGATCTGGGCTCCTGGGAGGCGCTCTACGAGATCCTGACCGCCGACGCGGACGGCAATGCCGGCCGGGGGGACCGCCTGGCGGTCGAGTCCCGAAACAATCTCCTGTTCTCGGACGCGGGTACCGTGGCGGTGCTGGGCGTCGAGGGGCTGGTGGTGGTCCGCACCGGCGACACCGTCCTGGTCTGCCCCCGGGAGCGCTCCCAGGAGGTCCGCAAGCTGGTCGCCCAGCTCACCTCCAAGGGACGCGAAGAGCTGCTTTGATCCTGCCGATCGACATCGCGGTCGCGGCCGGCGAGCGCCACCTGCGCGAGCTGGCGGCCCCCCTCCCCCTCGACGCGCTGGTGCCGCCGCCCGGGGCTGGGGCGGGGGGCGAGTGGGAGGTCGAGATCGGCTTCGGCAAGGGGCGCTATCTCCTGCGCCGCTGCCACGACAGCCCGGACCGCCGCTTTCTCGGGATCGAGATCGCCGCCGAGTATGAGCGCATCTTCACGGCGCGCGCCCGGCGCCAGGGTGTCGCCAACTGGCTCGCCTTGCGCGGCGACGCCCTCTACCTGGCTTCGGCAGTGCTCCCGGCCGGCTTCGCCGCGGCCCTGCATGTCTACTTCCCAGACCCCTGGCCCAAGAGCCGCCACCACAAGCGACGGCTCTTCGATCCCGAGACCGTGGACCTCGTCCTCGGCCTCCTGCGCCCCGGCGGCCGTCTTTTCTTCGCCACCGACTTCCTCGAATACGGCGAGCTGGTGGCGGATCTCCTGTCCGGCTATCCCGGCCTTCACATCGAGCGCCGCGACCGCCCCTGGGACGAGGGCCCGCGCACCAACTACGAGGCCAAATATGAGATCGAAGGGCGGCCGATCCTGCGGCTGACCGGCATCCTGGAGGGGGAAGCCCGCCTCCATCCCCTGGGGGCGGCGGGGGTGCTGGTCGGCCCGGGAGAACCAGATCCAAATCTCGCCCCGGCAGGGGCGGAATCTCAGTAGGCCGGGGTTTCAACCCCGGCCTGCGGAGGCCGCTCCCGTCCGGGGTTAAAACCCCGGCCTACTGAGATTGCGCCCCTCCGGGGCGCTCAACCTGAGTGATATCCTAGCCTCCCGGAAGGGAGCACCGCTTTGCTGAAACGCCTCGCCTACCTCTGGCCGTATCTGCGGCCGCACCGCCGTCAGCTCTTCTTCGGGCTGTTGACGATCCTCGCCGGGGTCCTCATCAGCATGCTCA
>DATAHG010000758.1:0-2542 GCA_036263295.1 Thermoanaerobaculia bacterium
CGAGGAGAAAGACCTGAAGGTGGAGGGGGAGACTCCGCAGCAGGATGGGCGGAGCCGTGAGGGGTCGGGAACGGCGGAGATCTCCCTGCCGGCTTCGGGGCTCCCCCTCACCGAGTTGCAGATCACCGGGGCGGGCGGCGAGGCGGACCCGTCCCGGATCGGCTCGTTCACGGTGATCTACGCGGCGCCCAGTCCGATCCGGGCTCGGCGGCGGGAGCGGACGGCCGTGGCCCGACAGTCTTGGCGGTGCGCGACGGAGCCGCCGCTGCCGTGCCGGCAGACCGTCGGGCTGGCGGGTCCGGCGTTCAGCCTGCTGGATCTGCGGCTGGACGGGATCGAGGGCACGGGGGACCGCCCGGGCCTCGACGTGGCGGTCTGGCGGCGGCGCGACGTCCTTCTCTTCTACTGGCCGGAGGAGGGCACCGAGGGGACGGTCCGGCTGCTCGCCGGGTCCGGCTCCCTCCGCCCCCCGGTCTACGACCTCCAGGCCGCGGGGCCGGCGCTCCTCTCGCGGAGCTGGCAGCCGGCGGCGGTCGATCTCGTCGCCGCGGCCTCGTCCCAGGGGCCGCGGTGGGGGCGCTGGGTGCGGCCTTTCCTGCTGCTCGCGGCCGCGGCGGCGCTCCTGCTCCTCCTGCGCCGGATTTTGCCCGACGTTTGACCCGGACCCGCCGTTGACCGGGGTTTGAGGTCCGCCGTTGACCGGCGGGGGACCGCCGTTCACCGGCCGGGCCGCGACGGGGCCGGGAAGACCGCGTAGCTTCTTCTCAGGCGCCGGGGATCCGGCGCCGGAACCGAAGGAGAGGACAATGGAAGATCGTACGAGCTTTCGAATCACGCCCCGGCTGGTGTTCGGGGCTTTGGTGTTGCTGTTCGGGTCGCTCCTCCTGCTGGACCGCGTGGGGGTGCTCGACGCCGGGGACTATCTTCAATACTGGCCAGCCGGTCTGATCGCGGTCGGCCTGGTGAAGCTGATGCAGCCGGGAGGGCGCGGCGGCGGTCTCTTTTTTGCCGGTCTCGGCACCTGGTTGCTGCTGTCGAATCTCGGCTACGTGGACTTCGACATGCGGATCGTCTTCCCGGTCATCCTGGTCCTGATCGGGTTCCGGCTGGTGACGGCGGAGGCTTTCCGGCGATCGCGGCGGCTGGACGGCCCGGGTTCGTCGAGCGACGAGGTGGACGCGGTGGCCGTGCTGGGCGGCATCCGGCGCACCAGCAGCTCGGCAACCTTCCGCGGGGGCAGCGCCACGGCCATGCTCGGCTCTTGCGAGATCGACCTGCGGCCGGCCTCGATCCCGGCGGGCCAGGAGGCGGTGATCGACACCTTCGCCTTCTGGGGCGGCATCGAGATCCTGGTCCCCGAGACCTGGGACGTGGTGGTGCAGGGCATGCCGATCCTCGGCGCTTTCGAGGATCAGACCCGGCCGCCACTGGGGAACAACCCGCCGCGTCTGGTGATCAAGGGGACGGTGGTGATGGGCGGAGTGGAGGTGCGCAACTGGCGCAAGGGGGGCGAGCTGGAGTCGCGCTACCTGCGCCGGGACGAAGCGAGCCTGCGGCGGGACGAAACCGGACGGGACGAGTCGATCCTGCGCCGCAGCGAGGGGTGACGGGTGCATCCGATCTACGCCCGGCGGGGACGCCTGGGCCTCTACCTGATCGGCTGGGTCCCGGCGGTCGCGCTGTTGACCCTGCTGCTCGGACGGAGCGGTCTCGGCTGGGGGGAGGCGCTGGCCCTGGGCCTCCCCCTCGTCCTCGTCTACGCCTATCTGAGCCTCGCCGCCTGGTATGTCTGCCAGCTCGCGCCGCTGCGGCCGTTGCGGCTGCTCCGGCTGCTGGGGCTCCAGCTCTCGGGGGCGGTGTTGTCGAGCGCGCTGTGGGTGCTGTTCGGGTGGGGCTGGGCGGCGGTGCTGGGCTGGTTGCCGGCGTTCCCGGGGGAGGCGGCGCGGTATCTGGAGCAGGTGCCGCAGCTCTTCGCGCTGGGGATCCCGCTCTACTGGCTGGCGGCGGCGGTGCACTATCTGATCGCGGCGCTCGAAGCCTCGCAGGAGGCGGAGCGCCGGGGGCTGGAGCTGGCGGTGCTGGCGCGGGAGGCGGAGCTGCGGGCGCTCAAGGCGCAGCTCGATCCGCACTTCCTGTTCAACAGCCTCAACACCATCAGCGCCCTGGCGGGGAGCGATCCGGCGGGGGCGCGGAAGATGTCGATCCTGCTCTCCGAGTTCCTGCGGCGCAGCCTGCGGCTGGGGGTGCGGGAGACGATCCCGCTCTCCGAGGAGCTGGCCCTGACGGCGAGCTATCTGGCGGTCGAGCGGATCCGCTTCGGGGAGGGGCTGCGGATCGACGAGGAGGTCGAGGAGGGGGCCCGCGCCTGCCGGGTGCCGTCGCTCCTGCTCCAGCCGCTGGTCGAGAACGCGGTGCGGCACGGCCTCGCCCAGCTTCTCGACGGCGGGGCGATCCGCATCGAGGCGCGGCGCCAGGACGGGCGGCTGCGGCTCGCGGTCGCGAACCCTTGCGATCCGGACCATCCGCCGATGCGCGGCGAGGG
>DATAHG010000759.1:0-3349 GCA_036263295.1 Thermoanaerobaculia bacterium
CGGTCCGCCGAAGGTCCCCTCGTCTTCTCGTCCATACGGCGCGGCCTCGCGGGAACGGGCGCGGCGGCGCGGCTCACCGGCGCGTTCGCGTGACGACGCGGCGCGAGATGCGCAGGACCCGCGCGCCGGCGCGGGATGCCGGCGCGTCCTCGCGGGCTGGCGCTGCCGCTGCGCGCTTTCGCGGGGAGAGGGCGCCCCCGCCCCTCCGGCGGCTCAAGGCCAGCGGGCGCAGAATCACCCCGTGCGGGCGTGGAATGACAGGCGGAGCACTCCGTCGGGCCAGCGGTAAAGCGGTCCGGATTCCACGGACGGAGCCCCGGTAGGGGCGGCATTCATGTAGCCCGGGGTGCCAACCCCGGGAACCCGGCCCACCCCATCCCTCCGAGCCCCGGAGGGGCGTCCGGTTCGGGGTCCTGGGCGCCAGCCCAGGACGAGAGGCGAGCAAACCGACGTTGTCCGTCTTCATGGCCTGGGGCTTACACCCACAGGCCGGCTGCTGCCGCCCCTGCCGGGGCTCGGAGGGAGAGGGGAGCGGCGGGGTCCCCGGGGTTTGCACCCCGGGCTACATGAATGCCGCCCCTACCGGGGCTCCGGTGGTGGAGACCCAGACATCTCGCAGTCGGCTGGACGATAGGAAAAGGCAGGGGATCTGACCGGGCTCCCAACATTTCGCCATGGAACGGGGTTTATCGTAGAGGGTGCGGCTTTCGGTTTGGGCTGGAAGGGGTACAGTTGGAACTGACCAGATTGGTACGGTGGGATTGCGACTTCTCGACGAGCGTCGCCTCGAGTGACACGCGGTCGCTGTTGGAACTGACCAGATCGGTACGGTGGGATTAAAACCTTCCCCGAGCGGACGGGGGACAAACCAAGCCCCGTCAGGGGCGACATATCTGTAGCCCGGGGTGGGGACCCCGGGCGGCGGAGGCCGCGGCCGTTTTGTCGTAGGGCACACCGGCACACCCGCCCCGCTACGCCGCACCGCCCCCTCCCCGACCCTCCCTTGGGGCTTGCAATCTTTTGAAGTCGGATTGATCCGACGCTGCCGTTGTAGCCCGGGAACTTAATTCCCGGGCGGGGCTCCGCCCGAGGCGATGGCGGACTGCGGCGCTTCCCGGGGTGGCCGCCGGCTTTCAGCCGGCGATTGATTTCTTGTGCCGGCAAGATGCCGGCGGTCCCAGTCTCGTTGTGGGTGGCCGGACCGATCCGGCGGGATCGCCCCCCCGCCTTGACAGCCCGCCGCCTCTGTGCCTACGATGCCCGCTCGAACGGAATCGATGATGCGGAACGTGACGACCCCCAGCCTGTTTGAGACCGCCGCCCGGCCGGGCGCGTGGTGGGGCCACGTCCATCACCATGCCGTGACCTAGCCGGGCAAAGCGTCCCGGTTTTACGGACCCGGGACGAGAGACCACCTGCCGCTCAGAGTCGCCTCCTTCCGGGTCCCGGGAGGAGGTTTTCGTTTTGGAGCCCTTTTCTGCCGAGCGCGCCACCCTGGTGGCCACGCTCACCACGAACGCGGAGCCGGCGGCCGAGCTGGCCGCGCAGCTGGACGGCGTCGCTTGGCTGGAGGTGCGCGCCGACCGGGTCGGGGATCTCGATCCGGCCCCGCTGCGCAAGATCTTCCCGGGGAAGCTCCTCTATACCTTGCGGAGCCGCGCCGAGGGAGGTGGATCCGAAGTTTCGGCCGAGCGCCGCCGCCGCCGGCTGATCGAAGCCTCCGAACGCTACGACTTGGTGGACCTGGAGGCGAGCCGCGATCTGGCTCCCGACGTCCTGCTCGCCATCCCGCCGGAGAAGCGGATCCTCTCCTGGCACGGTCCGGCCGCCGACCTCGCCGGCCTGCGCGCGATCTTCGACCGCATGGCCCGTACCGAGGCCGCCCTTTACAAGCTGGTCCCCACCGCCAAGGAGCCGGGGGAGGAGATCCCGGCACTCCAGCTCCTGGATTCCCTGGAGCGCCGCGACGTGGCCGCCTTCGCCGCCGGCAAGGCGGGAGCGTGGACCCGCCTGGTCGCCCCGCGGCTCGGCGCGCCCGTGGTCTACGGCGCCCTGTCGGAGGACGAGCCGGGCGCGCCTGGACAGATCTCGCTGCGCCGCCTGCGCGAGGACTATCTCCTGCCCGACCTGCCGCGCGTCGAGGCGCTCTACGGGATCGTCGGCGATCCGGTCAGCCACTCGCTGTCGCCGCGGCTCCACAACGCCGCCTACCGCGCGCTCGGCATCCCGGCCGTCTACCTGCCGTTCTACGCCGAGTCGTTCGGAAACTTCTGGCTGGAGGTGATCGAGAGCGGCGTGCCCGAGTCGCTGGGGCTGCCGATCCGCGGCCTGTCGGTCACCGCGCCGCACAAGGAGGCCGCCCTGGCGGTGGCCGGGGCCGAGAGCCCGCTCGCGGCGCTGGTCGGCGCCGCCAACACCCTGGTCTGCACGGGCGGGGTCTGGGAGGCGGAATCGACCGACCCGGAGGGCGTGGTGCTCCCTTTGAAGACGCGCGGGATCGACGTCTCGCGCCTGCGCGCCGCCGTGGTCGGCGCCGGGGGAGCGGGGCGGTCGGCGGTCGCCGGTCTGGCCGGCGCCGGGGCCCGGGTGACCCTGGTCAACCGCGGCCCGGAACGCGGGGAACGCTCGGCCGAGCTGCTGCGCGTCCCCTTCCTGCCGCTCGCCTCCTTCAACCCCGCCGACTATGACCTGCTCGTCCACGCCACCTCGCTCGGCCGCTCCGAGGCCGAAGGGCTGCCGTTCGACGTCGAGGCGGTGCGGCCGGGGACGGTGGTGGTCGATCTGGTCTACCGCGAGACGCCGACGCCGCTGCTCGCGGCGGCCGTGGCGCGCGGCGCCGTGGTGATCGACGGCCGCGAGGTCTTGCTGTCCCAGGCTTTGGGGCAGTTCCGCATGATGACGGGGCGCGACATGCCGGTCGGGCTGGCCCGGCGGGTGCTCGGGCTGGGGGAGGAGGGAGGATGAGGATTTCGGCGGCGCTGCCGACGGGCGTCCACGCCCTGTTCTTCGAATCGGCCCGCCGCCGCCGCGCGCTGGAGGCGCGGCTCGCCGGCCGGCTGGAGGCGGCGGGGTTCCACGAGGTGATCCTGCCGATCCTCGACTACCTGGAGCCCTACGAGCCGATGCTCACCGCCGCCAGCCGGGGGGAGCTCTACCGCTTCGTAGACCGCGGCGGCGACCTGCTGGCGCTGCGGGCCGACTTCACCCCCATGCTGGCGCGGCTGCTCGCGCCGCGGCTGTCGTCGAACGGCTCCTCCCTCCCTCTGCCGCTGCGGCTGTTCTACCGCGGCGACGTGGTGCGCTACGAGGAGGAGCGGGCCGGCCGCCAGCGCGAGTTCTACCAGATGGG
>DATAHG010000760.1:0-1807 GCA_036263295.1 Thermoanaerobaculia bacterium
CACCTTTCCCCCGCAGATTGGCCCGCGGCACCACGGCTTCGCCAAAACCGCAGGCCAAACTGCTCCACCCGCGCCTGCAAGCCCCCGTGCCCCGCCGGAGAAGCTCGCCCCACCACTCCTCCGCCCTACCGAGCTACTCCAGCGGCCACACTGCCGCTGCCCCCGCACCTTTCCCCTGGACCTGCCCCGTTTTGGTGGACGGTTTAAGGCTTGGGTTCTCAACTCTTCTTCGGGGGGTCTTGGGGGGCAGAGCCCCCCAGCCCGTCAGACTCGGGTTCGCGTTTCTCTTACGCCCCTTCAGATCTACCTCGGAGTGCAGAACAGGCCGTCTTTGCGCCATGTCACGCCGCCTGCGCCCGTCGTTCGAACTCCATCGGGCTCAGATAGCCCAGAGCCGAATGACGCCGATGAGGGTTGTACCAGCCTTCGAGGAACTCGAAGACCGCCATACGAGCCTCGACCTGCGTACGGAACCGCCGACGCTCCAAGAGCTCGCATTCCAGGGTGGCGAAGAAGCTCTCGCACAGTGCGTTGTCGAAGCAGTCGCCCACCGAGCCCATCGACGGACGCACGCCGGCCTCACGGCAGCGCTGGCCGAAGCCGATCGAGGTGTACTGGGTCCCCTGATCGGAGTGATGGATCACTCCCTGCGGCCGGCGCTGCCCCAGAGCCATGTTCAGGGCATCCAGGACCAGCTCGGTGCGCAGATGCGTGGCCATGGACCAGCCCACCACCCGCCGGCTCCAGGCGTCCACCACGACTGCCAGGTACAGGAAACCTGCACCGGTCGGGATGTAGGTGATGTCGGCCACCCAGAGCTGATCGCGACCGGCGGCCGCGAAGTCCCGGTTCACCAGGTCCGGGGCCGGACGGTTCGTCGCATCTCGCTGCGTGGTGGTGATCTGACGACGCCGGCTGGCTCCCCGCAACCCCGCCTCACGCATCAGACGAGCCACACGCTTGCGGCTCACCAGCTCGCCGCAAGCGTGCAGTTCGGCGTGGATCCGCGGAGCCCCGTACGTGCCCCGAGAACGCTCGTAGATGGTTTGAATGCGCAATAGAAGCTCCGCGTCGGATTGCGCATGCTGCGAGCTCTTGCGACGTGACCACGCGTAGTACCCGCTGGGGGAGACGCCCAGCAGACGGCACATCCGGCGCACGGGGTACTTGGCCCGGTTGGCGCTCACGAATCTGAAGACCCCGAGGGGATCGATCCGGTCTCCCGAGCGAACCAGGCTGCTGCTTTTGCCAGAATTTCCCGCTCTTCACGGAGTTGACGATTCTCCCGCCTCAGACGGCGTAGCTCCTCTTGCTCGGCACTCGTCAGACCGCCGGCCTCGGGACGGCTTTCGGCCACACCGCTCTGAGCAATCCAGTTGCGGATCGCCTGCGCCGACGGCTCAAACTCGCGCGCGAGCTCCTCCGGGGTGCGACCAGCTCGCACCAGCTCGATCATCTGTTGCCGGAACTCAGGTGGATACGGAGGGCGAAACTTCGGCATCGGGTACTCCCATTACCCCAAAGGGTAAAGTGTCCACGAAACCGGGGCAACTCCACAACCGTTCAGCTCTCGGCCACAACCGGCCGGCGCACCAGCCAGAGGAGGAAGCCCACGACGATGGCGATCGCGCCCGCGATCAGGTTCTTCGGCGTGGCGCTCGCGGCGAGGATGATGCAGAGCAGCGCCGCGGCGATCGGGATCACCGGGCCTCCGGGGATGTGCACGGCGCCCGGGGCGTCGCCGAACTTCTTGCGCAGCACGGGGACCGCGGCCGCCGTTCCCAGATAGGTGGCGAGGCGCGCCACG
>DATAHG010000761.1:0-2189 GCA_036263295.1 Thermoanaerobaculia bacterium
CGTGGGGTGATCGATCGCTTCACGGGATGGGACAAGCAGAAGGACGAGCCCATCGTCGAGAAGGTGAGCTTTTCACCGCGTTACTCCTACGCGCATGGCGAGACCGTCGGTAAACTCAAGTTCTCCTGGATCGTCCTCACCGAGAAGGAGCCCCCCGCCAGTCTGCTCGCGGCCAAGGACCGCGCCGAGGCCCGGCGGCTCTGGTGCGAGAAGGAGAAGGCCTCGTTTGTCGCCGTACGGCTCGACGCCGAGGGGAAGCCGGACGTCCTCCTGCTCTGCCCGGCCAATGGCAAGGTCAACACCGAGATGCTGAGCACCTGGAACGGCCTGGAGAGCTTTGTGGTCACCTTCCAGAGCCGCGACGCCAAGCGGCTGAAGGGCACCCTGGTTGGCGGAGACGGATCCTGCCCGGATGACAAGGGCGGCGCGGTGTACTGCACTCCTCAGGAAGACTACGCGTTCGACGCGCCGTTCTTCCATTGACGCGGGGTTTCAGCGAATCGACTTCGGCTCGATCCAGCCGCTGGCCTGGCCCTTGCCGCCGCCGGCTCCCACCTCGACGACGTAGCCGCCCAGGGAGCCGATGTGGCGGCGGGGGCCGAAGCTCAGGCGGGGGGTGAGCCCCGTATCCCACGTGTAGATCTTTTCGAGGGACTGGACCAGCTTCTCGCGGGTCAGATCCTTGCCGGTGCGGCGCAGGGCCTCGGCGAGGAGGTCGGCGGCGACGGCGGCGAGGCGCTGGGCGGTCGGGTGGTCGGGCGCGAGCTGGTTGCGGCGGGCGAAGCTCTGCCAGTCGGCCTGGGCGGCGGGGCGGGCGTCGGCCGGCAGGGTGGGGAAGCTCAGGAAGACCCCCGGCGGGGCGCTGGACGCGAGCGGGCCGGCCAGGGCCACGGGGAGATAGAGGTCCGGCCGCGGGCCGTCTTTGAAGGCGGCGAGGAGGCGGGCGGCGTCCTCGCCGGGTCCGAAGAAGAAGAGAGTATCCAGGGATTGCAGGGTGCGGGCGAGGGCGACCGCTTCGGTGCCGTTCGCGACCTGGATGGCTTCGGGCTCCGGGCGCTTCCAGCGATGGGCCTGGTCGCGGAGGGCCTGCACGGCCGTCTCCAGGGCCGGATCGCCGGTCCAGAGCACGGCAGACTTGAAGCCCCTGGCGGCCTCGCGGCCGGCGGCGAAGTCCCACAGCACGCGGGCCTGCTGCTCGAAGCCGGAGAGGAGATAGAAGGTGCGGTCGGACGGGCCGGTCGGCGGACTTACGGCAGGGGTGACCGGACCGATCACCGGGACTCCGGCGCGCTGCAGGGCGGCCAGCTCCGCGGTGTCTTCCGGGGTGCCGGCCGCGAGCGGTGCGACGACGGCGAATATCGGGTTTTTGTCGAGATCGGCGGCGGTCGGAGCCACGGCCAGCTCCAGGGTGCGGCCATAGATACCCCCGGCGGCGTTGACCTCGGCGAAGCGGGCGCGGAGGGCGGCTTCGATCGATTTTCCCATGGCGGCGGCGCGCCCCTGGGCCGGCAGGAGGGTGCCGATTCGCAAGGTTTTCTCGCTTACCCCCGGCTCGCGCTCCTGGCCGAGCCGCTGGAGGTAGGCGACCAGGGCGTCGGCGTCCTCGCGGGAGAGCTGGTAGCGCGGCATGCCGACGCCGAGGCGGTTGCCGGCGGGGTCGATGCCGAGGGTGATGGCGCGGATTGCCAGGCGGCGGTCGTAGGCGCCGTGCTTGCGGCCGCTCGGCGCGGTCACCTCGTAGGGGCGGGTGAGGGAGGACCAGCGGATGTCCGACGGGGCGACGCCCCCTTCGGGCCGGCCGTGCCCATCCGGGCCGTGGCACCCCAGGCAGGGGAGGGTCTCGGCCGACAACGGGGCGGTGCCCTCGCCCAGGGTGACGGTGACCGGCGGGCTGCTGGCCGGGCCTTTGCCGGTGGTGTAGAGGAGCTTGCCCCGCTCGGCTTCCGGGGTGAGCGGGGTGAGCTGCGAGAGCAGGACGGCCGGCGCCGCCAGAAGGAGGGCGGCGAGCGCCGGTCCACGCCAGGACGGCCGACGGATCAACCCCCGGGCCTCCCGCTCCCCCCGGCGCTCGCGTCCACGTAGAGCAGCGGCGGCGAGCCGCCGACGGTGAGGCCGCGCGAGGGGCTCTCCGGGTAAAGGTAATAGAGCCCCTCTTCGGGGACCCGGAAGGTGATCTCGTAGCGCCCGGC
>DATAHG010000762.1:0-5554 GCA_036263295.1 Thermoanaerobaculia bacterium
GTTGTTCGAGCGGGCCCCGGTGCTCGGGCCGGTCGGCGCCGGGCTTTTGCTTCAGGTCTCCGGGCAGGAGGCTCTGGCCGAGCTCGGCCTGTTGGAGGCGGTGACCTCGCGCAGCGAGCCTCTCTCCGGGTTGCGGGCCGACCAGGTGGGCGGCCGCCGGTTGATCCGCCTCCCTTATGCCGCGGCGGAGCCCGGCTGGCAGGGCTACGGTGTGGCCCGCGGGACGCTGTTCTCGGCTCTGCTCGCGGCCTGCCGCGACGCCGGGGCCGAGATCGTTCCCTCGACGCCGATCGAGGTCCGGGAGAGGACGCCCGAAGGCTCTTTTCTGATCGATCCGGACGGCACCCGGCATGGACCATTCGATTTCGTGATCGCCGCCGACGGGGCGCGATCGATTTTGCGCCGCAGCTCCGGCCTGCGTCAGACCTGCCGGCCCTACAACTTCGGCGCGCTCTGGGGGACCGGCCCCTGTGCCGGGGTGCGCGGGCATCTCTATCAGGTGGTCCGCGGCACGCGGATCCTCATCGGGATCCTCCCGATGGGCAACGGCCGCGCGAGCTTTTTCTGGGGGGATTTCCAGGACCGGATCGACGGCCTGCGCGCCCGCGGTTTCGCGGCCTGGCGGGACGAGGTCCTGGCGCTCTGTCCCCTCGCGGCCGAGATCTTCGATGAGCTGACGAGCTTCGAGCAGACGGCCTTCGTGACCTATGTCCACGTTTCCTGCCCGCGCTGGCACGACGACTCGATGCTCCTGCTCGGGGACGCCGCCCACGCCATGAGCCCTCATCTCGGTCAGGGGGCCAACCTGGCGCTGGCGGACGCCTCCTCTTTTGCCCGCGCCCTGGCCGCGACCGGCGACTTCGCCGCGGCCTGCCGCCGTCATGAGGCCGAGCGGCGCCCGCCGGTCGAATATCTGGCGCGGCTCAGCTTCCTGCTCACGCCGTTTTTCCAGTCTGGCAGCCGGGTGCTGGGCTGGGGGCGCGACATCGCCTTGCCGCTCCTCACCGCGGTCCCCCCGGTCCGCCGGCAGATGGCACGGACGCTCGCCGGCAAGGCGCGGGGCTGGGTGTCGTAGGCCGCGGCTTTTTAGATAGGCCGCGGTGCTCAGTCGGGCTTTTTGGTCATCCTCTGGAGAGTCGCGCGGCGCCGGACGAGGATCGCCTCCGCGTTCTCGGTGCCCATGACCACCGCTTCCATGTGCCGGCAGAGCTGGACTTCGCCCGTCGTGTTGCGCAGCTCCTCCAGGAAGGGTTGGATCTTGCAGAAGGCTCCGTAGATCTCGCCGTGCGCGGCGCGGAAGGCGTCCGGGTCGATGGCTCCGGTGGTGACGAGGGAGCAGGCCATGTCCCAGTATCCGATCACCATTCGGAACGAGTTGTTGCGCTCGCCCCGCACGATAGTGATGAATTCCTGGAATGTCTCGGGATTGAATTCACGCAAGAACCACTGGCGGGCCTCGCGCAGGACCGGCTCACGGCGCAGCTCGAAAAGCTTCAAGTTCAGGGTGGCGCTTTCGAAAGGGGTTGGCATGGCCGGGCATTCTACAACGGGAAGCGGTGTACAATGGTTGGCTGAGTCCAACCTCGTCCGAGAAGATCAAGGAGATCAGGAGATGGTCTGGAAGACTCCGGCGGCTCTGCTCTTTCTGGGGTTTTTGTTGCTGTCCGTTCCCGCGTCCGCCCACATGGCGCCTCTGACGGACCGGGAGCTGGCGGCCGGCTCGCCCGATGTGGTGGTGGGGGTGGTCGAGGCGGCCCGGGTGCGCTGGAACGAAACGCACACCCTGCTCGTCACCGACTACAAGCTGCGGATCGAGGATCGGCTGCGGGGGAGCGCTCCCGCGCAGGTCACTCTCACCATCCCGGGGGGCACGCTCGGGGGCGAGACGCACAGCACCTGCCTCTCCACCCCGCTCGCCGCCGGGGCCCGCTATCTCCTTTTTCTTCAGGATCTCGGCCGGCCGTCCCTGGTGCCGATCACCGGCGGATGGCAGGGCGCCTTCCGCGAGGTCGCCGGGCCGCGCGGCAAGCGCCTGGCCGCCCACGGACCGGGGGAGACCCCGCTCCGCCTGGCCGGCGGCGATGCGGTGGAGTTCCCGCAGCTCGTCCGCGCCGTCCGGGACCTCCTGGCCCGCTCCGAGGCGGATCTTGATGCGGCCACCGCGGTGGACGCCCCCGAAGCGGCGGCTTTCCTGCCGGCGGACGGCGGCGAGATCGCGGCGCCGTCTTCCTTTGTGGTCAACAATCCTCCCGCCTCGCCCCTCGTTTTCGAAACCCTGCCGCCGGATTCTCCTTTCTACGGCGCCGACCGGGAACAGATCGATTATTGGAATCTTTATTTCGAGGATCTCTTCCAGGTTTCGGAGGACCCGACGCCCGGCTGGGGTAATGGCAACGGGGTTTCCGAGATCGCCTTTCCGACGGATGAAGAGATGCGCCGGCAGACCGGCGGCGGCTGGTCCCGCGGGGCTGTCAGCATGTCGGCCACGTTCGCGCGGCAAGGCCACATCGTCGAGGCGGACATCCTTCTCAACCCCGCCTTCGAATGGACTCTCGACCCGGACGCCGCGACCCGCGGAGATTCCGAGGCGTTTTCTTTCCGCAGCGAGATCCTGGAGCATCTGGGGCACGCCTGGGGCTACAGTTCCCTGTCTTTCGGCGACATCCTGACCGGGGCCACCGTGTCGCGGGACTCCGCGCTCAATCTCAGGCCGCGGGAGCTCGACGCCGCGTTCCTCTTCGCCCAGGACACCCAGGCCGCCCGGGGTTATTTTCCGGTCAAGCGGATCCGCGACGGACTGATCAGCGCCTACACGGTCGCGCCGGCCCCCCTCACCCCGTTTTATATTCCGGTGGCGGCCTCCGCGACGACGGTCCGCCCCGGCGGCACTTTCGATCTCCGCAACCGGATCACGATCGAAAATCCGGGCACGGAGCCTCTGATCAATCCCGACGTCGAGGTCTATCTCGTGCCACAGCGCTTCAGCCTGGACGGCGCGATCCTGGTCAAGCGGCAGCGGATCCGGAGCACGGTGCGGTCCGGCGAAGCCCTGAGCGCCGGGCTGGGACGGGTTACCGTGCCGAGAAACGCCCGGCCGGGCGTCTATTACCTGGCGTTCGTCCTGCGCGATCCGCGCGACGCTCAGCAAGCCAACAATCGGACCTGGGGCACGGAGAGCGCGACGCTGACGATCGGCAGGCGATGAGCCGGAAAGGGCGGCCGGAGGTCTTCCGGCCGCCCGGGATGGGATCAGGCGCCGGTTACGGCTCGATGATCTTGAAGAAGAAGGGATCGATCGACACCGACACGTTGGCGGTGTTGGTGACGTTGCGCAGGACTTTCCCGACGAAATCGGCGTTGCGCTGGTAGGTCACGCCCTGCGGGAAGTTCGCGAGGTCCGGGAAGTTGCTGGCCGAGAAGATGCCGTAGAAGTTCTTCCCCACCGACATGATGTGGACGTAGTCGCCGAGGTAGGGGATGAATGACACCGCGGGCGACGAGGCGGCCGTGTTGGCCAGGGTCACGTCATCCCAGCTCACCCCCAGGTCGGTCGAGCGCCGCACGTGCGTCTCCCAACGCTGGCTGGCGAGCGCCACGCCGAACGGCGTATTGGCCTGATAGAGGAAGGCCACCTTGCCGTCGCTGTTCACGGCCAAGGCCGGATTGGTGGCGTTGCTGATCGTGATCAGATCGGTCGCGGTCCAGGTGACGCCGCGGTTGTCCGAACGCCGGACGTGCAGGGTGTACGGCGCGACGCCGGTCGGGAAATCCGCCCAGGCGATGTAGACGCGCGAGCTGTTGTTCGGATCGACCGCGATGCTCACGTTCGAGCTGACGAAGCGCTCCTGGCCGAAGGCGGACTGGCTGGAGTTGGTGAAGGGCACCCGGACGTTCGACACCACGATCCGCCCGGCCAGGCCGTCGCCGGGATCGGTCAGGGCGGCGAAACGCGGAGTGGGATTCGCCCAGTTGTCGTCGCGCACCACGATCACGTCGGAAGCGATCGGCGACACGCAGCCCGAAGGCGGACGGTAACGGTAATAGATCGCGTAGATGGTGCCGTCCGGATGGATCGCGGAGCGGATCGGCGGGCCGTCCTGGCCGCAGGTGGTGCGCGGATCGAGACGGGCGGACACCCAGGTCGGCGTCGCGACTGTGCCGCTCAGGGTGCGGTCCACCGTGGCGGAGCGGCCGCTCGCGGCGGCGAAGTCGTTGAGCCCCACGAAGACCCGGTCCTCCCCGGTGGTCGGGAAGGTGCCGGCCTGCACGTAGGGCTGATCCACGTTGCTGCGGCTGCGCAGGAGCGACATCGTGGTCGTGGATGTAAAGTTGGAGGTGCGCAGGATGTTGAGCGTCAGCCCCGAGCCGCCGCGCAGGGTGCCGGCGTATAGAAAGTTGCTCGCTCCGGCGAAGCGCAGGCTGATGTCTCCCGTGCTGCCATTGCCGCTCGGCACGATGTTGTTGGCGGTCCAGGTGGTGCCGCCGTTGGTCGAAACGAAAATCGGCGCGGTGGAGGTGGCCCCGGTGTAGTTCGCGGTGAAGGCGGAGCCGGCGATGTTGTTGGTATTGGTCGGATTGACCGCGAGGTTCGGCTCGCTGTCCTGGCGGGTCTCGTTGCTCTGCGCGTTGGGGATCATGTTTACGACCGTGATCTGGGCCGTGGCCGGCAGGGCGGCGGCCGTCAACGCGAGCAGCAGGCCGGGGACTTTCAGATTCTTGATGTTCATGGCTTCACCATCTTCTCGAGCATTTTCGTCTCGCCGTCCGACAGTTGATCCTGCGCGTCGAGGAGCGCGAAAATGACGCGCCCGCTCTCCGTCTGATAGCGGTGCAGGAGCCAGGTGCCTTCCTGTCCGACATCCGGCTTGGGCACCGCGGCCCACATGGCGTCACGGCTGCTCGGGAACCAGACCGGCAGCGTCCTTTCCACCAGATTTCCCTGGATCACGGCGGTGACTTCGAAGACCGCTTCCCACCACTGCGGATCGTGCTCGGAGATGACTTCGGGCTTCGCCGGATCGTAGGTCGCCCGGCGGTTCAGCACGCGGCCCTTGATGGCGAGGTCCGCCGCCTTGAGACGGCTCGCCAAGGCCTCTTCGGCCACCTGCAGCTCCGCCGCCGTCACCTTCGCCTTGGCGTCGGCGGCGCGGCCGGTGAGCCGGCCGACTTCCTGGACTCCGAGGGTCTCCCCCATCAGACCGACGGTGGAAAAGAAAACCCGCTGCTGGCCGGCCTTGAGCGGCCGTCCCTGAAGGAAAACCGTGATCTCGCGGCCGGTGAAGTCGCCGAGCGTGTCGGCGCCTTTGAGGATTTCGTCCACCCGGACGACCGCGGTCTTTTCGTTGGGCTCGACGATTTCGAGATTCGCGGCGGCGGGTTTGAGAATCGTGCCCCGGAAGACGAACTCCGCGTTCCGGGAAAGCTCTTTGACCGTCTTCGCCGCGGATGCTTCAGCGCTCACCATCACCAATGACAGAGCAGCGAGCAGGGCCGCTGCCTTCAATCGATTCAGACGCATGACTCCCTCACTTCGGAGACGGCATCCGCCTCCGAT
>DATAHG010000763.1:0-2260 GCA_036263295.1 Thermoanaerobaculia bacterium
CACCGACCTCTTCGACCGCACCACGATCGATCGCCTTTCCGGGCACTTCGAGCGGCTGCTCGCGGCCTTCGCGGAGGACCCCGACCGGCCGGTCTCGCGGATTTCGCTCGTCTCGCCGGCCGAGGCCCAGCAGATCCTGCGGGAGTGGAACGACACCGGCAGCGGCGAGCCGGACACGGGACAGATGGGCCTGGTCCACGAGGTCTTCGCCGCCTGGGCGCGGCGCCACCCCGACCGCGTCGCTGTGGTCTGGGAGGGGGGATCCTGGACCTACGCCGAGCTGGACCGCCGCGCCGGGCAGCTCGCCGCACACCTGTGGACGCTGGGCGTCGGACCGGATGTCCCCGTGGCCGTCCTCGCCGAGCGCGGCCCCCTCCTTGCCGCCGCCCTCCTGGGCACGCTCAAGGCCGGCGGAGCCTACCTCCCGCTCGACCCCGCCTTCCCGGCCGAGCGCCTGCGCTTCATGCTGGAGGATTCCGGAGCCCCCGTCCTCCTCACCCAGACCGCTTTCGGCAACCCCCTCGGCAGCTCCCTCCAAGAGATCGACCTCGACTCCTTCGACTGGTCCGGCCCGTCCCTCGCCCCGGTCCCGCTCGCTCCCGACCACATTTCCTACGTGGTCTATACCTCGGGGTCCACCGGCCGGCCGAAGGGCAGCGCTCTGCCACACCGCGCCCTCGCCAATCTGATCGGTTGGCAGACCGGCCGCCTCGCCGCCGAGGGGATCGATCCGTCCCTGCGCACCCTGCAGTTCGCCTCGCCGAGCTTCGACGTCACCTTCCAGGAGACCTTCGCCACCTGGTGCGCCGGGGGAACGATGATCGTCTGCCCCGACGAGGCGCGGCGCGATCCGCGGCTCCTCGTGGAAGTCCTGGTCCGCGAGAAGGTGGAGCAGCTCTATCTGCCGTTCGTGGCCTTCCAGCAGCTCGCCGAGCAACTCGCCGGGGCGACTGAAGACGATCCCGTCCCGACCCGCCTGCGAGAGATTCTGGTGGCTGGCGAGCGGCTCCAGATCACACCGCAGATCGCGGCGCTCTTCCGCCGGCTGCCGGGCAGCATCCTCCGCAACCAGTACGGCCCGTCGGAGACCCACGTGGTCACCGAGCACACCTTGCGAGGGGACCCCGGGCGCTGGCCGCACCTGCCCCCGATCGGCCGGCCGGTCGCGCGCACCGCGGTTTATCTGATCGATCGCGCCGGCCTGCCGGTCCCGGTCGGAGTTTCCGGCGAGCTGCTGCTGGGCGGTGCGAACCTCGCCCGGGGGTATCTCGGCCGGCCCGCGCTGACGGCGGAGAAATTCGTTCCGGACCCCTTTTCGGGAGAGACCGGCGGCCGGCTCTACCGCTCCGGCGACCTCGCCCGCTACCGGGCGGACGGCGAGATCGAGTTCCTCGGCCGCGCCGATCACCAGCTCAAGATCCGCGGCTTCCGCATCGAGCCCGGGGAGATCGAGGTGGCGCTCGCCGCCCATCCGCAGGTGCGCGAGGCCGTCGTGGTGGCGCGCGGCGCAGGTCCGGCGGACCGCCGCCTCGTCGCCTACGTCGTCCCCGCCCAGGGTGAATCGAGCGAGTCCCTGGAAGCCCTGCGGTCTCAGGACCTCCGCGCCTTCCTGCGCGACCGCCTCCCGGAGTACATGATCCCGGCGGCCTTCGTGCCCCTCGCGGCCTTCCCCCTGACCGGCAGCGGCAAGGTGCAGCGCGCCGCCCTGCCGGAACCCGAGGAGTCGCGCGCCGTACCTTATGTGCCCCCCGCCACGGCCCTGGAAGGGACGGTGGCCGAGGTGGTCGCGGCGCAGCTCGGGGTCCGGCAGGTCGGCCGCGACGACAACTTCTTCGAGGCGGGCGCCCACTCCCTGCTCCTGGTCCGGGTGGCGGGAGAGCTGGGCCGCCGGCTGGGCCGCAAGGTGGCGGTGGTGGACCTGTTCCGCTTCCCGACCGTCGCGTCCCTCGCCGCCTTCCTTGGCGAGGGGGCCGCCGCCGAAGCGCCCCCCGACCGCGCCGTTTTCGCCGCCCGGGCTGAGGAGCGCGCCCGGCGCCGCCCGCATCGCACCAGGAGAGAAGAGATGGCTCACGAACCGACCCCGCCGCCCCTCCCCGCCCCGGCTTCCGTCCGACCGGAGCCGATCGAATCGAAGCCGGATTCGCACGCGGATTCCATCGCCGATTCGATCGCCATTGTGGGCCTCGCCTGCCGCTACCCCGGCGCGAACGATCCCGCCGAGCTCTGGCGCAACCTGCGCGACGGCGTCGAATCGATCACG
>DATAHG010000764.1:0-3196 GCA_036263295.1 Thermoanaerobaculia bacterium
GGTGACCACCTTGGAGCCCGGCGCCAGGCTGGTCTTGACCCAGGGCTGGGTCTGGAGGCCGCGCTCGACCGCTTTCTTGGCGAGCAGGCCGGCCGCCACCATCACCGACGGGTTCGAGGTGTTGGTGCAGCTCGTGATCGCCGCGATCACCACCGAGCCGTTCTGGAGCGCCGCGGCCGCCTCGTCGCTCACCGCGGTCCCCACCTCGTGCTCCGCCACCGCGAGGCCGGCGGCGGTGCCGCCCACCGCCTGCAAGCCGCTCCCGACCGGCTTCTTCTTGGCCTGGGAGGCCGCCGCCATGGCATCTTTCTCCTTGAGGAACGACGGCTTGACGTCGGACAGCCGCACGCGGTCCTGCGGCCGGCGCGGGCCGGCGAGGCTGGGCTCGACGGTGCCGAGGTCCAGCTCCAGGACGTCGGTGTACTCCGGCTCCGGGCTGTCCACCGTATGGAACAGTCCCTGCTCCTTCATATAGGCCTCGACCAGCGCCACCTGATCGGGCGAGCGGCCGCTGAAGCGCAGGTAGTCGAGCGCCACCTGATCGACGGGGAAGATGCCGCAGGTGGCGCCGTACTCCGGCGCCATGTTGCCGATGGTGGCGCGGTCGGCGAGCGGCAGGCGGGCGAGGCCCGGCCCGAAGAACTCGACGAACTTGCCGACCACGCCGCGCTTGCGGAGCTGCTCGGTCACGGTGAGCACCAGGTCGGTGGCGGTCGCCCCCTCGCGCAGCTCGCCGGAGAGGCGGAAGCCGACTACCTGGGGGATGAGCATCGAGACCGGTTGGCCGAGCATGGCCGCCTCGGCCTCGATGCCGCCGACGCCCCAGCCCAGCACGCCGAGGCCGTTGACCATGGTGGTGTGGGAGTCGGTGCCGACCAGCGTGTCGGGGTAGGCGTAGAGCCGCCCCTCGTGCTCGCCGGTCATGACCACCCGCGCCAGGTACTCCAGGTTGACCTGGTGGACGATGCCGGTGTCCGGCGGCACCACGCGGAAGTTGTCGAACGCCTTCTGGCCCCAGCGCAGGAAGGCGTAGCGCTCGCGGTTGCGCTCGAATTCCTTTTCGGCGTTGATCAGGAAGGCCGCCGCCGAGCCGTATTCGTCGACCTGCACCGAGTGGTCGATGACCAGCTCGACCGGCTGTAGCGGATTGATCTTGCGCGGATCGCCGCCCATCGCGGCCATGGCGTCGCGCATCGCCGCGAGGTCCACCACCGCCGGCACGCCGGTGAAGTCCTGCAGGAGGACGCGGGCGGGCATGAAGGCGATCTCGCGCGACGGCTCGGCCTTGGGGTCCCAGCGGGCGAGCGCCTCGATCTCCTCGGCCTGCACCACGACGCCGTCTTCGCGGCGCAGCAGGTTCTCGAGGAGGATGCGCAGGGCATAGGGGAGGCGCGTCAGGCTCAGGCCCTGCTTTTCCAAGGCGTCCAGCCGGGCCAGGTGCAGCTCGCGGCCGCCTACGTTGAAGGTCGAACGGCTTCCGAAACGGTCTTCCATGAACAGTCTCCTGGGCTCGAAGAAGGCTCTCCCAAATCAGAAAAAGATCCGAAAACTACGAAAAGGGGATCTCACCGGGCGGACGAAGGCCGGGGCGGGCAAGGCTCGAGCCGAGAGCCGGCCGCCCGGAGGGCCAAAGATACCAGCTTGGCGCGATGGCTACCAGGGACGGGCAACCGAAGGATAAGATCCCTTCATGGTAGCGACTTCTTCCGACCTCGTTCCTCCGGTGCTCCTGATGGCAATGCCCCAGGTGCTCGATCCGTTCTTTCAGCGGAGCGTGGTCCTCCTCGTCCACCACGACGACGAGGGGAGCATCGGCTTCATCGTCAACCGCTCGACCGGCATCAAGGTCAGCGAGATCCTCAAGGGCCTCGAAGTGGGCTGGCAGGGGGACGAGGAGGCGGTGGCCTTCTTCGGCGGCCCCGTGCAGCCGCAGATCGGCACCGTCATCTTCGCCCCCGAGGCGCTGACCGGCGAGCAGCGCGAGGCGACCACCGACATCATGCCCGGCATGTCCCTCACCCAGCACGCCGGCGACCTGTCGCGCCTGGCGGCCGCGCCGCCCGAGCGCTTCCGGCTCATCCTCGGCTACTCCGGCTGGGGCGCCGGCCAGCTCATCGAGGAGATCCTCCGCAACGACTGGCTGACCGCGCCGGCCGACAGCGACCTCATCTTCACCGATCCGGAGCACCTCTGGGACGCCGCCTTGCACTCCGTCGGGGTCGATCCGGCCGCCCTGCCGTCCTGGACCCCCGCCAGCGCCACCGGGGAGGAGACGGCCAACTGAAAACCGAGCACCACCATTCGTCCGGCGGACTGGTCGTCCACGGCTCGCAGATCCTGCTCATCTCGACCCAGGGGGGGCGCCGCTGGCAGCTCCCCAAGGGGCACATCGAGGCCGGCGAGACGCCGGAAGAGACGGCGGTCCGCGAGGTGCGGGAGGAGACCGGTGTGACCGGCCGGGTGGTGGACCGGCTGCCGAGCGTCGAATACTGGTATGTGGAGCGCGGTCCGCGGCGGGTCCACAAGCAGGTCGATTATTTCCTGCTGGAGTACGTGAGCGGCCAGGCGACCGACTTCGACAGCCGCGAGGTCTCCGGCGCCGAATGGTTCAGTTGGGACGTCGGCTTCGCCAAGCTGAGCTTCGAGAACGAGCGCCGGGTCGTCGAGCAGGCGCGGCGGATCGTCGATCCGGAGGGGGCGGCGGACGCGGCACTCGGAGGCAGGACGGGATAACATCCCCCTCCCGGAGAATCCATGCGCGCAATCCTGCAAGTCCTCGCCAACGCCCTGGGGATCTACCTGGCGGCGGAATTCATTCAGGGCATTCACTACACCGGCAATATCGTCACCCTGCTGGTCGCCGGCCTGGTCCTCGGCCTGATCAACCTGCTGGTGAAGCCGATCATCTCGTTTTTCTCGTTCCCCTTCATCGTGGTGACCCTGGGCCTGTTCTATCTGTTGATCAACGGCCTGATGCTCTATCTGGTCGCCTACCTGGTGCGCGGCTTCTCGATCGACGGCTGCCTGCCGGCGATCCTCGGCGGCCTGCTCATCGCGCTGCTCAACTGGATCATCCGCGTCGTCTTCTCGCCCAAGGAGGACTGACCGGATGGCGATCACCCCGGCCCAGGCCCGCCGGGAGTCGGGGCGCGCCCGCCGCGCCCGGGCCGGCGAGGTCGTGGCGCTCCTGCGGCGC
>DATAHG010000765.1:0-4406 GCA_036263295.1 Thermoanaerobaculia bacterium
ACGTGGCAGTGCGGCACCGGCGAGGGGTGGACCCCCGCCGCCACCAGCCCCGCGATGTGGGCGATGTCGGCCATCAGGAGCGCACCCGCCTTGTCGGCGATGGCGCGGAAGCGCTCGAAGTCGATCACCCGGCTGTAGGCGCTCGCGCCGCAGATGATCAGCTTCGGGCGCTCCTCCAGGGCCTGGCGCTCGACCGCGTCGTAGTCGATCTGCTCGGTCTCCCGATCGACGCCGTAGGCCACAACCACGAAGTCGCGGCCGGAGTACGACAGGCGGTGGCCATGGGTCAGATGGCCACCGCAGGAGAGATCCATCCCCATCAGCTTGTCGCCGGGGCGCAGCAGGGCGAAGTAGACCGCCATGTTGGCCGTCGTGCCGCTGTGAGGCTGGACGTTGGCATGCTCGGCGCCGAACAGCTCCTTGGCCCGGTCGATCGCGAGACGCTCGGCGACGTCGACGAACTCGCAGCCGCCGTAATAGCGCTTGCCCGGGTAGCCTTCGGCGTACTTGTTGGTGAGGACGCTTCCGGTCGCCTCCAGGACGGCCCGGCTGACGAAGTTTTCGGAGGCGATCAGCTCGAGGCCGAAATTCTGCCGCGCCCGCTCGTCGGCGATGGCCTGGTAGATTTCGGGATCGACGGCTTTCAGCGAACGGAAGTCGGACATCGCAGGATCAGGCCCCCTCACGCCCCTTCGTTCGAACCGTTGTCCCCGCCGCCGGAGCCCGCCTCGGCCTCGGGAGCTTTCTTGGCGGGAGCCTTCTTGGCAGGCGCCTTCTTGGCCGGGGCCTTTTCGGCGGCTTCGCCGCCGCCGTTGCCCGCGGTCGCGCCCGCCGCCTCGGCCGGGGCCGGCTTTTTCACCGCCCGCTTGGACGCCTGCGGCCGCTCGGCCTTGCTGACCTCCTGCGCCCGCTTCTTCAAACGCTTGTTGCGGCGCTGGCGGCGGCGTTTCAGCTCTTTTGATCTTTCACTCATATCCCCTCCTGGGTCCCTGATGGGGTGGTGGCGTGACAGCGGTTCCGGCGCCCGCCAGCTTGCCGCACCAGCCGGCGCGATGTCAAGAAAACAGAGGACTTCCGGCCCCGGGCCGCCTGGAGCGGCCTACAGTGGAATATTGCCGTGCTTCTTGGCCGGCATGCTGGCCCGCTTGCTGCCGAGCTGACGCAAGGCCCGCGCGATCTCCGGCCGCGTCCGGCTGGGCTCCAGGATGGCGTCCACGAAGCCGCGCTCGGCCGCGATGTAGGGATTCGAGAACTTGGCCCGGTACTCCGCCACTTTCTCCTGCCGGACCTTGGCGGCGTTCTCCCCCGCCTCCTCCAGCTCCCGCTTGTAGAGGACGTTCACCGCCCCCTCCGGCCCCATGACCGCGATCTCCGCCATCGGATAGGCGAAGTTGACGTCGGTGCGCAGGTGCTTGCTCGCCATGACGCAGTAGGCGCCGCCGTAGGCCTTGCGGGTGATCACCGTGATCTTCGGCACCGTCGCCTCGGCGAAGGCGTAGAGGAGCTTCGCGCCGTGCTTGATCAGCCCGCCGAGCTCCTGCTGGGTGCCGGGCAGGAACCCCGGCACGTCCTCGAAGGTCACCAGCGGGATGTTGAAGGCGTCGCAGAAGCGCACGAAGCGGGCCCCCTTGAGCGAGGCGTCGATGTCGAGCACCCCGGCAAGGTAAGCCGGCTGGTTGGCGACGATGCCGACGCTGCGGTTGGCGATGCGGGCGAAGCCGACCACGATGTTGCGGGCGTACTGGGCGTGGACCTCGAGGAACTTGCCGTCGTCCACCACCCCTGCGATGAGCTGCTTGATGTCGTACGGCTTGTTGGGATCGTCGGGGATGAGGCTGTTGAGCGCCTCGTTCTCGCGGTTCGGGTCGTCGTCGCTGTGGCCGGCCGGCGGCTCGTCCAGGTTGTTGCTCGGCAAGTAGGAGAGCAGCTCGCGGATGGCGGCCAGGCAGGCGGCGTCGTTCGGCACCGTGAAATGGCAGACGCCGCTCTTCGCCGCGTGGGTGGTGGCGCCGCCCAGCTCTTCCTTGGTCACCTCCTCGTGGGTCACCGTCTTGATGACCTCCGGGCCGGTGACGAACATGTAGCTCGTCTCCTCGACCATGAGGATGAAGTCGGTGATGGCCGGCGAGTAGACGGCGCCGCCGGCGCAGGGCCCGAGGATGGCGCTGATCTGCGGCACCACGCCCGAGGCGAGGGTGTTGCGCAGGAAGATGTCGGCGTAGCCGCCGAGCGAGGCGACCCCCTCCTGGATGCGGGCGCCGCCGGAGTCGTTGAGGCCGATCACCGGCGCGCCGTTGTCGACCGCGAGGTCCATGACCTTGCAGATCTTCAGGGCGTTGGTCTCCGACAGCGACCCGCCGAAGACGGTGAAGTCCTGGGCGAAGACGTAGATCAGGCGGCCGTCGATGGTGCCGTAGCCGCAGACCACGCCGTCGCCGGGGATGCTCACCCGGTCCATGCCGAAGTCGCGGCAGCGGTGGGTCACCAGGGCGTCGATCTCGACAAAGGAGCCGGGGTCGAGCAGGAGGTCGATGCGCTCGCGGGCGGTGAGCTTCCCCGCCGCGTGCTGTTTGGCGATGCGGTCCTCGCCGCCGCCCAGCTCGGCCGCCGCCAGGCGCCGCTTCAGCTCTTCGATCCGTTCGGTTCTGACCTGGGTCATAGGCGGCGGATCTTATCTCAAACTCGCCGGCCCGCTTGTGCCAGAATCCCTGCGATGCCGTTCTCCGAGCTGGACACCGCCGCCGTCGCCCGCACCCTCTCCCAGATCGCCGAGCAACCCGAAGACCTCGTGGATGCCTTCTTCGAACGGCGGGAGGAGGCCGAGGCCTGCCCGGAGGACGAGGGGCCGGGCCTGCGGATCTGGCGCGAGGAGGGGTTCGCCGTCCGCCTGGTGCGGGAGGGGAGGACCTGGCTCTCCTCGCGCGACGGCGTCGAGGGGCGCGCCTTCGCCGAGGCGGTGCGCCAGGTCGCCCGCGCCCTCCCCTCGGCCACCTACCCCGAGCCCAATCTGCAGATGTCGCAGATGTCGCGGCTCGCGGCCGGCCCGGACTCCGGTGCCGCCGAGCTGCTCGCCTTCCCCGCCGCGGTGACCCGGGCGGTGCGGGCGCAGCACGTCGGCTTCCCGGTCCGCATCGTGGTGCGGCGCCACCGCCGCTGGATCCAGGTGGTCGGCCCCCGCCTGGTCCCCGGCCCCGAGGCCGAGAGCTTCTACAGTTGCGCGGCCGAGACCGGTTGGGGGCGCTTCGGGGTCCTCCTGCCGCGGCTCGACTCGGCCGCCGCCGACGAGGTGGCCGACGCCCTGGTCGCCCGCTTCCGCGCCCGCCAGGCCGCGGTGGCCGACGCCGTCCATGCGGCGGCCGTGCTGGGGCCGGGCGCCGTCGCCGTCCTGCTCCACGAGGCGGTGGCCCACGCCCTCGAAGCCGACACCCTGGCCCAGGGGGGCAACCCCGAGGCGGCGGTCGGCGTCGCCATGGCGGCCCCCGGCCTCGACGTGCTGGACGACCCCGCCGCCGCCCCCGAAGGGGTGCGCCGGGTCACCGACGACGAGGGGGCGCCGGTCTGCCGGCGCTGGCTGCTGCGCGGCGGCATCGTCGAGCAGCCGCTGGCGGACTCGCTCTGGGCCCTCACCTCGCCGGTGCTGGTGCCCGGCGCCGGCCGGCGCGGCAGCCGCCACCTGCCGCCCGGCCCGCGCTCCTCCCACCTGGAGCTGCTGCCGGGCGACACGCCGGACGAGGACCTGTTCGCCGACCTCGACGGGCTCTACCTGCCCGAGGCCAGCCGCGGCGCCCTCGATCCGCTGTCCGGCGAGTTCTCCCTCCACCTGCCTTACGGCCGCCGGGTGCGGCGCGGCAACGTCCTCGACACCGTCGGCCCTTGCGTGCTGCGCGGCCGGGTGGCCGACCTCCTCACCCGGGTGACGGCGGTCGGCCAGGGGTCGCGGCCGGCCGGCGCCGGCTGGTGCGCCAAGGGAGGACAGAAGCTGCCGGTCTGGGCCACCACCCCGGCGGTGCGGCTCGAAGGGGTGGAGATCGCCCCGCCGGAGGCCGGCCGATGACCACGCTCACGGCGCCGCTCGACGAGGTCCTGGTGACGCTGGTGCGGCGCGGCCTGCCGAGCGCCGAGGTGTTCCTCAAGCGCGGCCGCTCCCGCCGCCTGGAGCGCACCCTGTTCACCGAGGCCTCCAGCACGACCCAGGAAAAGGCCTGGGCGGTGCGGGCCGGCCACCACCGCGGCTCGTTCTTCGCCGCCGGCAGCGGCGAGCCCACCCCGGGCGGCCCCTGGCCCGAGCCGGCCGGCCGCGCCATCGAGCTGCCCGAGCCGATGGCCGTGCCGCCCTGGAACGAGCCGTCGGACTTCGACGCCCCCCTGATCGGCGAGCGCGAGGGTCTGAAGCTCCTGGAGAGCCT
>DATAHG010000766.1:0-3227 GCA_036263295.1 Thermoanaerobaculia bacterium
GCTTCCATGAAGCGCAGCTCGCTGGCCGGGAACATCCAGCTCTCGCGGGTCACCACCACCTGATCGATCGTGATCCGTGGCGTATAGCGGCTCGCCGGCATCACGCGGAACGTCTCGATCGCCTGCATCATCAGCACGAACTGGTAGAACTCGACCGCCTCAAAGCGCACCCGCCCGTCGCGCGGTCTCACGAACAGTTGGCCGTTCTCCGGCTCGATCACCAGCTCGGCGATCGAGATCACCTGCGAGCGCGGGGCCTGGGCCGGATCCGTGGAGAGATCGAGATAGTAGTCCTTGGGTGAGCGCAGCGCGACGTCCATCCGGCCGTTGACGGTCGGGGCCCACAATCCCAGGTTCACGCTCGCCGCCTCCTGGTTCCACCGCTTCGCGAAGAGGGGGATCAGCGACGGCAGCGGCAGGTCGGAGTCGATGGCTTTGTGAAGCTCCTCCGGGTTCGGGTGCTGGGAAAAGAACAGATTGCGGTCGAGGGAGTTGATCGCGAGGTGGACCTCTCCCAGCACGACCTGGAAGTCGCCCTGCCGGAACGCCTCCATGCTCGGAGAGGAGACCAGCATGTCGGGGCTGTGGCAACGCGCCTTCTGCCAGCCCGGGACGGGAGCGGCGAAGACCTCCTCGACCAGCGGACGCAGGTCTTCGCTGCGGTACGAAACCCGCCGTTGACCGGGCGGCACTTGGAGGACCCGCGCCCAGCGTCCGTACAGCTCACTCTGCCGCTCCTGATGGTTCTCTCGATTGAACAGGCGCGGCAGGGCCTCCCGCGAGAAGGCCAGGAAGTCGATCACCGGGCCGGTCTGCGGGCTCATCTGCTCATAGATGCGGGCGAACAGCTCGCGCATCCCGGTCGCCACGTGGTGAGTGAACCAGCGGGCGCTGGTCAGCACCATCGAGAGCGCGGGGGCCATCTGCTCAAGGAAAGGCGCCCCGAGCTCGAGATCGAGATCCCGGCGGCAATCCTCGTAGAGCAGCGTACGGCCGGCATAGATCTGCCCCTCTCCCCGGAAGGTCTCGCGGCCGGTGATCCGGGTGAACGACGCCTCCAGGTCGCGGAAGGCGCTTTCCAGCTCTTCCGGATTGCTGGCACGTTCGACCGCATCGCGCTTCTGGACGATCTCGTCGAGCAGGGCGAGGGACCGGTCCCGTAACGGCTCATTGTCGATCCGTTCGAGCTGCTCGCGCAGGCTGCGCTCCGGATAGGACGACAGCGGGACCTGGAATCCCCAGCGCAGGGCTCCCTTGGTGTGGAAGTCCGCCAGCATGTTCCAGAGGAAGGTCGCGGCTTCCGGCGGGATCTGCCCCAGGCTGCGCATCAGCTCCATGGCGGGGCGGGTGCCGTCGCAGCCGGCCAGCAGGGCGGCAGAGAGCGGGCCGCACTCGATCCTGTTCCCGTCCGGCGTGATGTAGACGGTGCCCTCGCGGCGGAGGAAGGGGGAGAGCCGCGGCGACAGCCAGGGGCGCATCTCCTCGTCTTCCGCCAGATGATCGGCGAGAGCGTCGATCGCCCAACCCTCGAAGAAGACCTGCCGCGAGGCGACCAGATCCTCGCCCATCCTGACGCCGGCCGGCACTTCGCTCTCCGTGAGCGTCGCCCAGCCGACGGGGCCGAAGAATCCGATGGTGTCGTTCTTGGTGCAGTAACGCTGGAGGTAGGAGGCGATCATCTGCAGATGGCCGCGGTCGCGAGCAGAGCCCCGGCCGCTGCCGGCCGGCCGGCGCAGAAACGAGGAGAGCCCTGTCTCGGCGGCGTGGCGGTTCTGCCACATCATGGCTTCGCGGAAGTGCTCGTCCTGGGCGACCTCGCGGATCGCCCGTTCGAGACGCTCTTCGGCCGCGGCATAGGCAGCCTTGTAGCTCCCCTTCTCGGTCGTGAGGCGTCCGGCGGCGGCCTGCCAGGCCTCGATCGCGGCGCCGGTCTCGGCGGCGAGCCCGGCGGTCGTGGGCGGATTGCCCCGCTTGACCTTCCGGATGGCCTTGATAAGGAGGTCGAGCCGGTCCTTCCCCGACGCCTCCAACTCGCGGCGCAGCGCTTCGAGCGCGGCCTCGCGCAGTTTTTCCGACTCGGCCTCCACGGCGTTCAGGCGGTCGGCCGCCGCGGCGCACTCGGAGTCCGCGATCCGCAGGACCTCGGCAGCCGGAAAGCCGGCGCCGCGCAGGCAGACGGTGCGCCAGAGGGCCCACCGGCCGATCGTATCGCCCGGCAGCGGGATCAGATGGTCGGGGAGCGTCTCCCGGACTGTGGCGACAGGGGATTCGGAATTCAAGGTCATAGTGGTCCTTTACCCTCTGGGATGAGCGCGGCGATCCTACATTGGTACAGGGTGCGCGTCTATGACTTCATGGGGACGGGACTGCCGGCGCGGTCTCCGAGGGGGTCTCGGGCCAGGGTCCGAACCGGGCTATACTTCGTCTGCCGAGCCATTCTCGGTCCCGTTGTCGAGGTCTACCATGATTTTTCACGTCACTCTTGAGCAGGCCGAAGACGGCTGGATCGTCGCCGAGTGCCCTGCTCTGCCGGGATGCGTCTCCCAAGGCCAGGATGAGCAGGAGGCCCTGGAGAACATTCGAGAAGCCATCACCGCCTGGCTTTGGGCCGAGGACCAGAAGGCGGTCGCCGCCTTGTCCGAAGGTCGTCCTCCGATCGTCGTCGCCGTCTAGCTCATGGGCAAGGGAGCCGATCGGGCAGGTCGGCAGCCATTTAGTGCTGGTCAAGCCTGAGGTCAGGGCCAACCTCTCCGTTCCTCAACACAAGGACCTGTCGGTTGGTACCCTGCGCGCATTGATTCGCTCGGCCGGGCTGACTGTAGACGAATTTCTCACTCTCCTCTAATCCTGAAGACGGCATGGACGGCACACGCAGACAGGACATCCGCCCCGGGCTCACCGTCGAGATCGTCCTCAAGCAGGACCAGGCGACCGGCAAGAGGACCCGCGGCGTGGTACGGGACATCCTCACCTCCTCCCCCACTCATCCTCACGGCATCAAGGTCCGGCTGACCAGCGGGGCCGTGGGACGGGTCAAGGCCATTCTCAGAGAAGGGCCTCCGAGCCCGGCCTGACGGCCGGGGCCGCGGTGCGGTAGAATCCAGGTATTCGACCACCGCTTTCCCGGGAGGGGCCCATGCGCCATACCTCTGTTTTCCGTGGCTTCACGCTTCTGACGCTGTCGCTGTTCCTGTGCTCCTGTCTGACCACGCAGCTCCCGCCGATCT
>DATAHG010000767.1:0-3923 GCA_036263295.1 Thermoanaerobaculia bacterium
CTGCTGGTGCGGCCGACGGCTTCCCGCGACCGTTTCCCCGCCAATGTCGAGTTCGCGGCCGGGGATGTCACCGACCGGGCCAGCCTCGACCGGGCGGTGGCCGGGTGCGATGCGGTCATCCATGGGGCGGCGCTGGTCAAGATCCTGGCTCCGGCGGCCGACTTTGACCGCATCAATGTGGGAGGCATCGAGAACGTCCTGCGGGCGGCCGAGGCGGCCGACTCGGTGGAGCGGGTGGTCTATGTCTCCAGCTTCATGGCCCTGGGCCCGACCGAGAGGGGGCCCGGCGGGGTGCTCGACGAGTCGGCCGAGCCGGTCGATCGGGTCTGGATCAACGATTACGAGCGCACCAAGACCCTGGCCGACCGGCGGGCCCGCCGGTCGATCGCCGAGGGGGCGCCGCTGTCGATCGTCTATCCCGCGGTGATCTATGGACCGGGGGAGCTGACCGAAGGGAACATCGTGGTCCGCCATGTGCTCGACCTGGTGAACCGGCGGCTGCCGGCCCTGCTCGGCCGGCCGGAGCGGCGGTGGTCCTACGCCCATGTGGAGGACGTCACCCGCGGGGTGGTGGCGGTGCTGGAGAAGGCCGTCCCGGGGACGCGCTATGTCCTCGGCGGCGACAACGTCACCCAGGGGGAGTTCTACGATCTGATCGGACGGCTGACCGGGGTGCCGATGCCGAAGATGCGGATGCCGGACGGCCTCGCCAAGGCGGCGGGAGCGGTCCAGAAGGCGTGGGCCGGGATGCGCGGCTCGACGCCGCAGCTCACCCCCGATCTCGTCGAGGTCTACCGCCACGACTGGGCCTACAACTCGGCCAAGGCCAAGGCGGACCTCGGATATCAGCCGCGGTCTCTGGCCGACGGCATGGCCGCGACCGTGGCCTGGCTCAAGGAGAGCGGACTGTGGAAAGCGTGATCCCCTCGCGGAGCCAGCTCTCGCTCGGCGAGCTGCTGCGCAAGGTGACCCATATGTCGATGGGTCTGTTCGCCTTCGCCCTGCATTATCTGGGGCCGGCCTGGTCGCTGCTTCTGGCGGCCTCGGCGCTGGCGTTCAATCTCTTTCTCTTCCCGCGCATCGGCGGGCGCCGCCTGTGGCGCGAGTCCGAGCACGCGGCGGGCACGTCGATCGGGATCATTCTCTATCCGTTGTCGGTGTTGATCCTGATTCTGGTCTTTTACAAACGATTGGAGATCGCCGCCGCCACCTGGGGGATCCTCGCCTTTGGCGACGGCATGGCCTCGGTCGCCGGCATGGCGATCGGGCGGCGGAAGCTCCCCTGGAACCCGAAGAAGAGCTGGGCGGGTAGCCTCGCCTATGTCTTTTTCGGGACCTTCGCGGCGGCGGCCCTCCTGGTGTGGACGGCGCCGGAACGCGGCTATTCGTGGGCTTTCGCCTTCGGGGCCGCGTTCACCACGGCGCTGGTGGCGGCGGCCCTGGAGTCGCTCCCGCAGGGGCTGGACGACAACCTCGGCGTGCCGCTGGTCTCCGGCCTGTTCCTGCTCGGGCTCGTATTGACGCAGGGGCGGTGGGAGGCGTTCCTGGAGACTGAGGGGATGCCGTTGCGGCTGGTGCTGGCCGTGCTGTTGAACGCCGCCCTCGCCGGGTTGGCTTATAAAGCGCGGACGGTGGACATGTCCGGCGTGGTCGCCGGCTTCCTGGTCGGATTCCTGATCTATGCCTTCCTGGACTGGCGCGGCTATCTGCTGCTGCTGACTTTCTTTGTGATCGGCAGCGCCTGCACGAAGTTCGGCTACAAGAAGAAGGCGGCGGCGAAGCTGGCGCAGGAGAAGGGGGGGCGGCGGGGGGCGCGCCATGCGATCGCGAACGCCGGGGTGGCCGTGGCCTGCGCGATGTTCGCGGCCATGACGCCGTATCCGATTCTGTTCGGGCTGGCCTTCGCCGGGGCGTTCGCGACCGCGGCGGCGGATACGGCGTCGAGCGAGATCGGGCAGCTCCTGGGCCGCCGCACCTTCCTGCTGCTCACCCTGCGGCCGGTGCCGCGCGGTACGGAGGGAGCGGTCTCGGTGGAGGGGACCCTCGCCGGAATCCTGGCCTCCGTGGTGATCGCGGGGCTCGGCGCCGGGCTCGGCCTGTTCGGGCCGGCCGTGGGGCTCGGGATCGTGGCGGTGGTCGTCGCCGCTTTCCTGGGGACGACTTTCGAAAGCCTGGTGGGGGCTGCGCTCGAAAAGCGGCAGCTTCTGGACAACGAGGCGCTAAACTTTCTCAATACCCTGGTCGGCGCCCTGCTGGCGGCCGCTTTTGCGCCTTTATTAAGCTGATATTGAGCTGACATCGAGCTGACTCTGGAGATCTGCCGTGGAGAGTAGGACCGCAACGTATCCAACCGCCCCGGGCCAGCCGGCGCCGGAGAGCAAGCTCCGGCTGTACACCCAACTCGCCCGTCCGTTCACCCTGCTGCCGCCGCTGCTGGGCATCGTCTCCGGCGCGGTCTGCGCCTTCGGCTCGGTGCACAATCCCGATCCGCAGGCGCGGCTGACGTTGTCGGTCCTCCTGACCGTCATTCTGGGATCCCTCTGCGCGAGCTTCATGAACGCGGCGTCCAACGCAATCAATCAGATTTACGATCTGGAGATCGATCGGCTCAACAAGCCGACCCGGCCGCTGGTGACGGGGGCGCTGTCGCTGCGCGAGGGTTGGGGTTTCAGTTGGATTTTCTACGCCCTGGCGCTGATCCCGACCTGGCTGGTCGTGCCCTATCCCTATGAGACGTTCCAGCAGAAGCTGACGGCGCCGATTTCGGAGCACGGCTGCTTCTTCATTTATCTGGCCGGCCTGTTGTTTACGTTCATCTATTCGGCGCCGGAGCTCGGTCGCACCAAGGCGCGCGGGCTGCTCGCGAGCTTCACGATCGCGATCCCGCGGGGCATCCTGCTCAAAGTGGCGGGCTGGGCGATGGTGGCGCACATCGGCTACACCGAGCCCTGGTTCATCGGGGCGATCTTCGGGATCTTTCTGATCGGCGCCTCCTCGACCAAGGACTTCGCGGATATCGAGGGGGACCTCGCCGGAGGGTGCAAGACCCTGCCGATCCTCTATGGGGTGAAGAAGGCGGCGTGGTTCATCAGCCCGTTCTTCGTGCTGCCCTGGCTGCTGCTGCCGGTCGGGGCTTTCATGCCCGACCCGCAGAACCCGCAGCACGCGATCCTGACCGGCAACCCCTGGCTGCTGGCCGGCCTGGGCGTGCTGCTCACCGTATGGGGGAGCTATACGGTCTATCTGCTGCTGCGCGATCCGCACTCGCTGACCGAGACGGAGAACCATCCGTCCTGGAAGCACATGTACCTGATGATGATGGCGGCGCAGGTCGGATTCGCCCTGGCCTATGTCATCCATTGAGTGGCACGCGGATTGAAGGTAGATTGAGAATAGACTGAGGGATCGACTGGAGGCGGGGGAGACATGCCTAAAAATCCGGATGAGCCGTTGACCTACCCGATCGCGGACGAGCTGTCGGCCGCGGTGGCCGAAGACCTCGAATCATTCGACATCGACGCGGCCGAGGCTGATGCCGACGAGGCGCTCGGGAGCGAAGGCCGGCACCTGCCGAGCAGCGGCCTGCTGTCGTTCTACGACCGGATCCGCGAGCGGATCTTGAAGTGGATCGAGGGGCGCGGCGGGCGGGGCGGCAAGCTGACCGAGAGCACCTTCAAGGCGTTGCTCCTGGTGCCGGACGTGTTCATCCTGCTGGTCCGCCTGACCCTGGACAAGGAGATCCCGGGCTCGACCCGGGCGATGATCGGGGGGGCGCTGGCCTACTTCATCCTGCCGATCGACCTCCTGCCGGAAGCCTTCCTGGCGGGAGCGGGCTACATGGACGACCTGGTGGTGGCGGCGGCGGTGCTCTCCCAGGCCTTCGGCGGGGAGTTGGAGCCCTACGCCCGCAAGCACTGGAGCGG
>DATAHG010000768.1:0-2049 GCA_036263295.1 Thermoanaerobaculia bacterium
GCGGGCCATCTCACGCGGGAGCTGGCGGCGCAGGCCCTGTGAAATAATCCGGTCCGCTGATCCCGAAGGAGGCCCTGGCCATGGCGGCTCGGATTCTGGGCGTAGCGGTATCGATCTGTTTTCTGCTGGGGACCGCGACCGCGGAGACCACACCGCCGCGGCCCGATCCGGCCGCGGCCCTGGCCGGGCTCGACGCCGTCATCGATCAGGCCCTGCAGGACCAGAAAATCCCCGGGGCGGCCGTCGGCGTGGTGGTCGGCGATGAGGTCGTGCTTCTCAAGGGCTACGGCTACCGCGATCTCGAAAACCGGCAGCCCATGACGCCGGATACGATCCTCCCCATCGCATCGGTCAGCAAACAGCTCACAGTCGCGGCCCTCGCCACGCTGGTGCGGCGCGGCAAGCTCGATTGGGATCGGCCCGTCCGCGACGTGATGCCAGAGTTTCGGCTCCACGACGACTACGCCACCCTCCATGCCACGCCACGCGATCTGGTGACACACCGGATCGGCCTGCCCCGGCACGATCTGGCCTGGTTCGGATCCCCTCTCTCCCGCGAGGAGATCTATGGGAACCTGCGCTATTTCGATTTCAGCCGCGATATCCGCACCCGGTTCCAATACAACAACCTGATGTTCATGGCCGCCGGCTTCCTCGGTGGCCGGGTCGCCGGATCGAGCTGGGAAGAGCTGGTGCGCCAATCGATTTTCGAGCCGCTCGCGATGCGCCGTTCCAGTTTTTCGCTCGCGGATCTCGCCCGCGACCCGGATCACGCCAAGGGTTATCAGCTCGGAGCGAAACGGCAGATCGTGCCCAGCCCTTTCGAATCGTCGGAAGCGATCGGGCCCGCCGGCGGCGTCAATTCGACCGCCCGCGATCTGGTCCAATACCTCCGCATGATGCTCGCGGGCGGCACGTTCGAGGGGCGACGGGTCCTGTTGGAGGGCGACGTCCAGGCCATGATGCAGCCCGCCGTTCCGGTCGGCACCGCGACCTTCCCCGAGTTCGGTTTTCTGTCGTACGGCATGGGCCTGTTCGTCGAAACCTATCGCGGTTTCGAGACCGCCCGGCACGGCGGCGACATGCCCGGCGCGGCGGTCCAGGTCGTCCTGGTTCCCAAAGAGCATATCGGCATCGTGGTGTTGACCAATCGCAGCTATGCCGTCCTGCGAGACGGCCTGCCGTACGAGATCATCGACCGGCTTCTCGGGCTGCCCAGCGCGGACCTGATCCGCCGCAATGCCGAGGTCGAGGCCAAGACGCTGGCCGGCGAGGAGGCCGCGAAGGCGGAAGGGGCGACCGGCCGCAAGCCCGGCACCCGCCCCGCCCATCCGCTGGCCGACTACGCGGGAGACTACAGCCATCCCGGCTACGGCACCGCCCGGATCGACCTCGAGAAAAATCGACTGTTCCTGACCTATCACGGCTTCAAGACGCCGCTCGATCACTGGCATTACGAGGTCTTCCGCGCGCCGCAGGATCCCACCAACCGCCTCGACCTCGTGCGTCTCCAGTTCGAGACCGATCTCGACGGCGATGTGTCGAGCCTGGCGATCCCCTTCGAACCCGAGGTCTCGCCGATCCACTTCACACGGCAGCCGCCGCGGGAGATGCTCGACCCCGCCTTTCTCAAGGAATTCGCCGGCGCCTACGAGCTCGCCGGAGTAGACGCCGAGATCGCCCTGCGCGAAGACAACGTCCTCCAGCTCATCCGGAGGGGCCACGCCTACGAGCTGATTCCCGTGCGCGGGACCACCTTCAAGATCAAGGATCAGGCGAGCGTCACGATCGAATTTCTACGCGACGGGACCGGCAAGGTCAACCGCTTTGCCCGCCATGGTGAAACCGACGCGATCGCGACAAAAAAGAACGATTAGAAAGGGGAGCGCATGCCGGTCGTCAAGGAAACCCTGGAGCGCAAATCCGCCTTCGCGCCCCCCCGTTCCGCCATGCCGGTTCCTGGCGAGGCGATGAGCTTCGCGGCTTTCCTCGCGCTGCTGCGGGGCCCTGGCTGCTTCCTTCTCTTCTTCACCGGGATCGGGGTCGCCC
>DATAHG010000769.1:0-2975 GCA_036263295.1 Thermoanaerobaculia bacterium
TTCGGGCGTGCGGCGCATCGAGGCGCTCACCGGCAACTTCGCGCTGGAGGAGATCCGCCGCCAGCGCGCCGCCTACGACGAGCTGACGCAGCGCCTCGGCATCCGCTCCGGCGACTTCGACCAGCAGATCCAGAAGGCCGATCAGCTCCGCCAGCGCCAGAACGAGCTGGAGCAGGAGATGAAGCGCCTGCGCATGCAGCTCGTCTCGGGTACTGCCGCCCCGGCCGAAGAAGAGATGATGGTCGAGGGCATCAAGGTCGTGGCCCGCGAGGTCCCCTCGGCCCCCTCCAATGAGCTGCGTGAGATCGCCGACACCCTGCGCTCGAAGATCGGCTCCGGCGTCGTGGTGATCGGCTCGCGCAGCGACGGCAACGTCAGCCTGGTCGCCGCGGTCTCGAAGGACCTCACCCCCCGAGTGAAGGCCGGCGAGTTGGTCAAGCGCCTGTCGGCCATTGTCGGCGGCGGCGGCGGCGGCCGGCCCGACTTCGCCCAGGCCGGCGGCAAGGATCCCGAGAAGCTGCCGACCGCGCTGGCGGCCGTGAAGGATGCGGTGCGCGAGCAGTTGGCGCCCTGATCGCGCGGCACACGCGGCTGGGAGCGCCGGCATCTTGCCGGCAAGTAACTTTGATTAGATGGCCGGCTGGAAGCCGGCGCTCCCAGCCGCGGTATCTCGGTTCCGGGCCGATTTCCGTCCAGCAGTCCCCGCCCATTGCCACAACTCTCTGGATTGGTCTAAGATAGCCCCCGTCTTAGCTGTAAACAGAAGTCGGGTCCGCCGCGCCTCCGCGCGGCGATTCGTGTTGTGGGTTCCTGATGAGCACAAAGATGGCGCGCATCCGCGTTCGGCTTTGCCTTCTCTGCCTCGCCTCGGGCCTCGCCCTCGGCGCCGCGGCTTCCTCCCCGGTCCAGGCCGGCGAGGTGAAGCTCGGCTATGGCTCCAATGGCCGCAAGGTGATCTTCAACGAGAGCTCGGCGCAGTACAGCCGGCGCAGCTCCGCCAAGCTCGTGCCGGTGCCGGACGGCGAGCTGGAGCCCCTGATCCTGCGCCACAGCGGCGCCCAGAACCTCGACCCCAAGCTGGTCAAGGCCCTGATCCAGGTCGAGTCGGGCTACAACTCGCGCGCCCTGTCGAACAAGGGGGCCATGGGGCTCATGCAGCTCATGCCGGCCACCGCCAGCAGCCTGCGGGTGCGGGACGCCTACGACCCGGACGAGAACCTGCGCGGCGGCACCACCTACTTCCGCCGCATGCTGGACCGCTTCGCCGGCCGCCTCGAGCTGGCGGTGGCGGCCTACAATGCCGGGCCGGGTGCCGTCGAGCGCCACGGCGGCATTCCCCCCTTCCGCGAGACGCGCGCCTATGTCGAGCGCGTCCTCTCGCTGTACCAGGGGAGCGCCGCCGTCCTGCCGCTCGTGGCCGGCGGCTTCAACTCCACGAGCCCCGGCGCCCTCTTCAACGTGGGGCCGCGCCGCAAGCCGTACCTGATCCGCAACGCGCAGAACCGCCTGGTCCTCACGACCTCGCTCGACGGGGTCCGCTAGATTCATCTTGCCGTCCGCTCCGGACCGAGCGTGGCATAGAATGCCCCGGGCTTGAGACTTTGCCCGGCTAATTCATGCTCAATCTGCCGAACCTCCTGTCGATCTTCCGGATCCTCCTGGTCCCTCCTCTGGTGGTGGTCCTCCTCACCAAGTTCGAGGACAAGGAGTGGTGGGGGCTCGGGCTCTTCCTGCTCGCCGCCATCATGGACTTCTTCGATGGCTATCTCGCGCGGCGGCGCAAGCAGGTCACCCGCCTCGGCACCCTGCTCGATCCGGCGGCCGACAAGATCCTCGTCTCGGCCGCCTACATCTCCCTGGTCGAGCTCGATCCGGCGGTGACGCCGTCCTGGATGGTGGTGGTCATGGTGGCCCGCGAGTTCGCGGTCACCTCGCTGCGCAGCTTCGCGGCGGCCGAGAACCTGGTGATCCCGGCCGGTTTTTCCGGCAAGGTCAAGACCACGGTCCAGATCATCTCGATTTCCCTGGTCATCATCTATAACCAGCTCGGCGAGTTCCGCCACCTCGCGCCGATCTCGCTCTGGGTGGCCCTGATCGTCACGGCCTACTCCGGCATCGAGTACTTCGTGCGCTTCGGCCACATCATCCTGCGCGGCGAGGGGAAATAGTCGAATGAAGCTTTCCTTGCTGCAACGCCTCGCGCTCTTCGCGAGGCGACGGTACGGCGTGGTCTTCGCGATCTTCATCGTGCTGAGCGCGCTCTCGCTCTGGCTGTCCTCGCGGCTGTCCTTCGACACCGACATGCTGAACCTGCTGCCGCGCAAGGATCCGGTGGTCCAGGCCTATCTCCAGGCCCTGGAGAGCTTCGGCGCCAACAGCTATCTCCTGGTGGCCATCCGGATCCCGGAAGGGGTTTCGGTGGTGGAGCCCTACGAATCGCTGGCCGACGATCTCGCCGCGCGCCTGGCGAAGCTCCCCGAGGTCAAGAGCGTGCAGCACCGGATCGGCGATCCGGAAGAGCTCCTGCGGACCTTCTATCCCAAGGCGCTGCTGTTCCTCGACGAGGCGGGGCGGCGGGAGCTGGCGGCGCGGCTCTCGGAGGAAGGGATCCGGACCCACGTCAGCGAGTTGCGCCGCCAGATCGCCACCCCGCAGGGCCTCGCCGCCAAGGAGCTGGCCAAGCTCGACCCCCTGGGCCTTTCCGAGATCTTCCTCGGCCGGCTGCAGAGCTCCCGCGGCACGCTCCAGGTGGACTGGACCAGCGGCTACTACCTGTCGCGCGACCGCCGCATGCTGCTCCTCCTGGTCGAGCCCACCGGGCAGCCGCAGGACATCCCGTTCGACGAGCGCCTGGAGAAGGCGACCGACGGGGTGATCGCCAGCTCGCTCGCGGGCTGGGACGGGATCGCGGGTCCGGAAGGTCCCAAGAAGCCGGAGGTGGTGGCCGGCGGCCCCTATCTCACGGCGATGGGGGA
>DATAHG010000770.1:0-4556 GCA_036263295.1 Thermoanaerobaculia bacterium
GCGGTGCTGGCGCGGCGCCAAGAGATCGAGGTCGAGCTGGCCGAGCTCGAAGGGGATGACGAGAACCGCGACGAGCTGGAGGCCCGCACCGCCGCCGCCCTGGAGGAGTACCGCAAGGCCGCCCTGGCCCTCTCCGAAAAGCGGCAGGCCTGGGGCAAGGCCCTGGTCAAACAGATCGAGACCGAGCTGAAAGACCTCGGCCTCGGCCGCGCCCGCCTGCAGGTCGCCCTCGAGCGCCGCCGCCGCGCCGGCAGTCCTCTCGTCCTCGGCGCCGAGCCGGTCGATTTCAGCCGCGAGGGGATCGACCAGGTTGTCTTCCTCTTCGCGCCCAACCCGGGGGAGGAGCCGCGGCCGCTCGCCCGCATCGCCTCGGGGGGCGAGCTGTCCCGCATCTCGCTCTCCCTCCAGCTCGCCTCGCACGGCGAGACCGAGGAGGCGCGGCCCACCCTCGTCTTCGACGAGGTGGACACCGGCATCGGCGGCGCCGAGGCCGCGGCCCTCGGGCGGAAGCTCCAGCGCCTCGCCCGCGGCGGGCAGATCCTCGCCGTGACCCACCTGCCCCAGGTGGCGAGCCATGGCGACGTCCACTTCAAGGTGAGCAAGCGCGTCCAGGCCGGACGGACCTCGGTCCAGGTCGAGGAACTGGGAGCCGGACAGCGGGTGGACGAGATCGCCCGCATGCTCGCCGGGGAAAAGATCACCGACCTGTCGCGGTCGCACGCCGAGGAGCTGATCTCCGGCGCGGCCGAGGACCGGACCCGCCGATCGTGAGCCCGCCCGCCCCACTCTGGCGCTGGGGCGACCCGGTCGAGCCCCTGCGCGATCTGCTGCGCCGGGGCGGCGTCCTCGGCATCCCCACCGAGTCGAGCTACGGCCTGGCCGTCGATCCCTGGAACCCGGCCGGGGTCGAGGCGGTCTACCGGATCAAGAGCCGCGAGGCCGGCAAGCCGCTCCTCGCCGTGGTCGCTGACGTCGGCCAGCTCGCCGAGCTGGGGATCGATCCGGATCTGCCGGTGCTGGAGCGCCTGGCCGCCTGCTGGCCCGGACCGCTGACCGTGGTCCTGCCCCTGACCGGATTGACCCGATCAACCGGGCCCCTGCCGGCGGCGGCCGGCACCGGCCGCCTCGCGGTCCGGGTGCCCGGCCACCCCCAGTTGCGCGAGCTGCTGGCGGATCTCGGGCACGGGCTGACCGCCACCAGCGCCAACCGGAGCGGCGGCGATCCGCTCCTGGATCCGGCCGAGGTGGCGGAGCTGCTGAGCGGGGAAGAGAGCATCGTGGTAGACGGCGGGATCCTCCCGGGAGGCCCGCCTTCGACGCTGGTGGCAATAGAGGAGGCGGGGCCGGTGGTTCTACGGACTGGGAGTTACCCCGTGGAACGGCTGCGAGAGCGGCTCGGTCTTCCCCTTAGAGAGGTCGAAGTATGAAGAAGCGGATTGTCTCGCGATCGGTGCGGTGCCTGGCGGTGCTGCTGGCCCCCCTGGTGATCCTGGCCGGCTCGGCCCATGCGGCGGGCAAGGCCGGCTCCAAGGAGCAGACCCTGCCGCCGTCCGTCATCCCCAAGCCCGCCCCTCCCTCGGTGGTCCTGGCCCCGACCCTGCCGACCTACCCGTTCGAGGAGATCCGGCGCGGGCAGAAGGGCTACGGCCTCTCCGTGTTCGCCGGCAGCGAGCCCGAGCGCTTCGACGTCGAGTTCGTCGGCCTGATGCGCAACCAGACCCCTGACACCAGCTACATCCTGGCCCGCCTGAGCGGCCAGGGGCTGGAGAAGAGCGGCGTGCCGAACGGCATGAGCGGCAGCCCGGTGTTCGTGGACGGCCGCCTGGTCGGCGCGGTGGCCTTCAGTTGGGCCTTCGCGAACGACGCCCTCTGCGGCATCACCCCGATCGAAACCATGCGCAAGCTCTCGACCGTGAAGGGGGGCCTGCCCATCGGATTGCCCCAGCCGCCGGTGCCCCTGGCCGACCTGCGCGCCGGCCGCATCCCCGCCGACCTCCTGGAGCGCGAGCTGGCCCGCCTGCGCCCCCAGATGGGCAACGGCGCCAGCGCCAGCGTGCAATGGACGACCTCGGGCTTCGGCCCGATGTCCCAGGGACTCCTGCGTCAGGCGCTCGGGAGCGTCGGCACCTCGGGCCAGGCGCTGCCGGACGCCGGGGACGGCGGCCCCCGCGACCTGCAGCGCGGCGGCGCGGTGGCGGCCGTGCTGGTGGACGGCGACTATCGCCTCGCCGCCACCGGCACCGTGACCGACCGCTACGGCGACCAGGTGCTCGCCTTCGGCCACCCCTTCCTCGGCATCGGCCCGATCGAGGTGCCGATGGCGAAAGCCGAGGTGGTGACCGTGATGTCGAGCCAGAACTCGTCCTTCAAGATCTCCAACCTGGGCGAGATCGTCGGCGCCTTCGAGCAGGACCGCCAGGCCGGCATCCAGGGGCGCATCGGCCTCGAAGCGCCGATGATCCCGATGACCCTGCGCATCGCCGCGGCCGGCACCGGCCAGCCGCGCCAGTTCAACCTGCGCCTCGCCGACGTGCCGTTCTACACCCCGCTCCTGATCGGCAGCTCGCTGCTCGCGGGCCTCGACTCGGCGAGCTACGCCAACGGCTCGCAGGGGATCGACCTCACCGCCCACCTGAAGCTCGACGGGCATGACGACCTGATCGTGCGCCAGAGCTTCGACAGCGACAGCGCGGCGAGCGAGAGCGCCGCCTACCTGCTCTCGATCGTCTCGTACCTGGTGCAGAACCCGCTCGAAAAGGTGAAGATCCGCAGCGTCGATCTGGACGTCCATCAGGCGCCCCTGCCGCGGGCGGCGAACCTGGTCGCGGCCCACGCCGACCGTACCGTGGTGCGCCCCGGCGACCGGGTCAACGTGAGCCTGGACCTCGTGCCCTACCGCGGCGAGCGCTTCCGGCACAGCGTGAAAGTGGATCTGCCCGACGACCTGCCGGCCGGGCGCTACTCGCTGGTGGTCGCCGACGGCGCCACCGCCGACGCCACCCGCCTGGCTCTGGCCCCGGCGGATCCGGTCACCTTCGAGCAGGCGCTCGACCTGCTGGGCTCGTTCCACTCCCGGCGCGAGCTGGTGGTGCTCGGGGTCTACGGCGGTGCCGGCCTGTCGGTGGCCGGCGAGGTGCTGCCGCGCCTGCCCGCCTCGGTGCGCTCACTGTGGGGCGCCGCCGCCTCGGGCAGCGCCGTGCCCCTGCGCTCGACCATCGCCCAGGAGCAGAGTGAGCCGATGAACATCCCCCTCGACGGAGGGGTGCGGATCGATCTGGAGGTCCGCCGCCGCGAGCCGTTCAAGGCAGACGGCACCCCGGCCGCGCCGGAGAAGGCGGCGGGAATCCAAGGGAGAGAAAACAGACCGTGAGAGCCCGGACGACCGTTGCCCTGCTCCTCGCCGCCGCCCTGGGCTCGCTGCCCGCCGCCGGCACCGAGGTCAAGATTTTCCAGACTCAGAACCAGGCCGGCTTCCTCGCCGGCACCCTCGAAGGGGTGAGCGTGGACTCCCTCGGCCGCATGGAGCTCGCCCCCAAGGTGGGGCGCGTCGCCTCGCTGGAGGAGCCCTTCGTGTTCTCCTCCGCCCTGCACCCGGACGGCTGGGTGATCGGCACCGGCAACGCCGGCAAGGTGCTCAAGATCGACCGCAAAGGCAAGGTGACCGAGCTGCTCACGGCCGCCGAGCCCGAGATCTTCGCCGTCTGGGCGGACCCCGACGGCACCGTGTTCGCAGGCAGCTCCCCACAGGGCAAGGTCTACCGCATCGCGAACGGCAAGTCGGAGGTCTTCTTCGACCCGGGCCAGACCTACATCTGGGCCCTGGCCCGTGCCGCCGACGGCGGGCTCCTGGTGGCGACCGGCACCGACGGCAAGCTCTTCAAGGTGGACTCGAAGGGGCGCGGCCAGGTCCTCTACGACACCGACGACACCCACGTGCGCTCCCTGGAGGTCCTGCCGGGCGGCGACGTGCTGATGGGCACGGCCGGGGAGGGGCTCATCCTGCGCCTCAGCCCGAACGGCCAGATCCGCACCCTCTTCGACTCCGGCTCGCCGGAAGTCGTCGCCCTGGCGACCGCGGCGGACGGCACCTCCTACGCCGCCGTGGTCGCCTCCGAGGCGAGCCTGGTGGACCTCTCGAAGCCAGCCGCCGCCCCCGCGGCCCCGGGGACCACCGGCACCGGCCAGTCGGGGCAGGGGAGCGGTCAGGCCACGGTCACCGTGGAAACCGGCGACGCGGCCGCCGCCACTACCCCCGGCACCCGTCAGGGGACCGGCCCGCGCAGCGAGATCCTCTCGATCTCGCCGGCCGGGGTGGTCGAGAGCATCTGGAGCTTCAACGATGACACCGTCTACGACCTGCTCTGGCGCGACGGCCGCCTCTGGGTGGGCACCGGCGTCGAAGGCAAGCTGTACAGCTACGCCGACCGCAAGATGCTGCTCGAAAAGGACGTAGATGAGCGCCAGATCGTGGCCCTGATGTCCCCGGGGCCCGGCGGGGCCGGGCCGTCCTTCGCGACCACCAACGCCGCCGCCGTCTTCCAGATCACCGCGGGGAC
>DATAHG010000771.1:0-8873 GCA_036263295.1 Thermoanaerobaculia bacterium
CCGGCCACCCTGTCGGCCAGCCTCCCGCCGGATCCCCGGGTAGGGCAGGTCTGGCTCGGTGGGCCTGGAGCCATTCTACGGCAAGCTCCTTGATTCCCGGGCTCCCACTTCTTAGAATCGTGCCACCTTTGCTCCCGGTACCCAGCCTTCTTACGTCCAGATGATCACCGGATACAACACCGACGTCCGCCACAGGGAGATCGTCTTCCATGTCCAGACTGAGGACAAGGGGATGACCAACCCATTCATCGAGAGCCTGATCTACGTGGGCGGGCAGGTCCTGGCGAACAAGCGTTCGAGCTACGCCGCGCTGCTCGAAGAGGGGAAGAGCGAGAAGGACATCGTCGCGATGATGGACCTGCAGCACCGGACCATGATCGCGGCCATCCGCCACGGCAAGTTCGACGAGCGGCTGGCGGCCCTGGCCCAGGGGCGGGCAACCGGGCAGCACGCGGTGGTGCCGGTCCCGCCGACCGGGCCGATGGCGGTCCCGGCGAACATGGCGGCGGCTCCCGCGCCGCCGGCGACGACGACGCCGGCCGCTCCGGCGGCGGCGCGGCCGGCCCCCGACCGCACGCTGGACCAGGTCATCCTGGAGTACCTGACCAGCGAGGCCGACCAGGAGCAGCTCGTCCTGCTGCTCGACGGCGAGGCCGAGCTGCGGCTCGGGGAGCCGGCGAGCCTCACCCTGCGGACCACCTCCAGCAAGAGCGGCCAGCCGGTCGCCGGAGCGCAGATCTCGGCCCGCATGATCTCGACGATCGGCGAGCCGCGGATTCTCGGCACGGGCAAGACCGGCGCCGACGGGGCGCTCACCCTGTCGTTCGAGGTGCCGGCGCTCGGCCGCGGTACCGCCGCGCTCATCATCACCGCGATGAGCGCGATCGGGCGCGCCGAGCTCAAGCATCTGTTGTAAGTTTCTCTCCATGCCCGAGATCGACACCGCCACCCTGGAGATCCTGCTGAACGGCGAGCCGCACCGGCTGGCCGCCGGGCCCGCCGGGGTCACCGTGCTCGACCTGCTGGCCGGCCTGGGGCGCGACCCCCGCACCGTGGCGGTCGAGCGCAACGGCGAGATCGTCCGCCGCGCCGACTATGCGGAGACGCGGCTGCAGCCCGGAGACCGCCTGGAAGTGGTCCACTTCGTGCAGGGCGGATGACCGGAGGGACCTCCGTTTCCCATGGCGGGAATGAGAGACCGGGTGAAGGGGTTAAGGGAGGAAACCGGGGGTTGTTGCCAACCGCGAACCTCTTGGTTATGATCCGGCTTGCACGGGCCGCTAGCTCAATTGGCAGAGCAGCAGACTCTTAATCTGCGGGTTGAAGGTTCGATTCCTTCGCGGCTCACCATCCCATTTCTACTCCGGTCTACCCTTCCCTCCCCCGAATTGAGCGCGAGGAGGATTCCTGCGAAAGTGGCGGAACTGGTATACGCGCTAGACTTAGGATCTAGTCCCGAGAGATCGGGTTGGGGGTTCGAGTCCCCCCTTTCGCACCAATCGACACACGATCGAATAGGATGACAGGCATGAGCGTGGTCGTATCGCTGCAGGATGTCGGTCCCTGCCGTAAGCAGTTGACCGTCGAGGTTCCCGCCCCGGCCGTGGAGGCCGAGACCCAGCGGGTGGTGCAGGAGTATGGCCGGAGCGTCCGCGTCCCCGGCTTCCGCAAGGGCAAGGTGCCGACCGAGCTGGTCCGGCGCCGCTTCGCCAAGGACATCGAGCGCGAGGTCGTCGAGCGCCTGCTGCCGCGCTATTGGAAGCAGGCCCAGGCCGAGGCGTCCATCGACCCCCTTCTGCCGCCGGAAGTGGACGAGGTGGCGGACCTGCAGCCCGGCGAGCCGCTCAAGTTCACCGCCACGGTGGAGACGCGGCCGCAGATCGAGCTGCGCAACACCCGCGACTTCGACCTTCCCGACCCGTCGGTCGATCCCGGCACCATGGAGATCGACGACACGGTCGAGAACCTGCGCCGCCAGCTCGGCGAGTGGGTGCCGGTCGAGCGTTCGGCGTCGCGCGGCGACATGGTGACGGCGGAGATCGCCGAGCTGCCGGAGGCGGCGCCCGAAGGAGGGGAGGCCGCCGAGCCCAAGTTCGAGACCGTGCAGATCGAGGTGGGCGACGAGCGGGTCTGGGAAGAGCTGTCGCTCGCCCTGTCCGGCCTGTCCGCCGGCCAGGAGACCACGTTCACCCGCCACGAGGACGCCACGCAGCACGGCGACCACGAGCATCCGGCCCGCGACCGCCGCTTCCGGGTCCGCGTCACCGCGGTCAAGGAGCGCGAGCTGCCGCCGCTCGACGACGAGCTCGCCTCCCGGGTGAGCCCCGAGTTCACCACCCTCGACGGCCTGCGCGAGGCGGTCACCGCCCGCTTGCGGTCGCAGAAGGCCGAGGAGCGGCGGGAGCAGCGCCAGCGCGCTCTGCAGGACCAGCTCCGCGAGCGCCATCCGCTGGAGCTGCCGCAGGGCGTCGTCAAGCAGGAGGTCGAGAGCCTCGTCCAGGATTACGCGGAGAGCCTGGCCCGGCGCGGCGTCGATATCGAGCGCGCCGGCATCGACTGGAACCAGGTGGCCGGGGACATGGCGCCGCTCGCCGAGCGGCGGGTCCATGCCCGCCTGCTGCTCGACGCGATCGGCGACGCCGAATCGATCGCCGTGAGCGAAGAGGAGTTCGAGCGCGCCCTGGCGACCATCGCCCGGGCCCAGAACACCACCACGCCGGCGTTGCGCCGCTCGCTCGACGAGAACGGGCGCCTGGCCAGCTTCCGGAGCCAGATGCGGCGCGACAAGGTCCTCCGTCGCCTCCTCGGAGAGACGGAGGGGGACGTCACCGCGGATTCCACCGAGTCCGCGGCGGGCGTCTGAGGACAGAACCCAAGCTCGGCTCGCAGTAGCACGAGCCAGGAGAATTGCGAAGCATGCTGATTCCAATGGTTGTAGAGCAGACCAGCCGGGGCGAGCGGGCGTATGACATCTACTCGCGCCTGCTCAAGGACAACATCATCTTCCTCGGGCGCGCCATCGACGACGACGTGGCGAGCCTGGTGATCGCCCAGATGCTCTTCCTGGAGGCCGAAAACCCCGAGAAGGACATCTCGATGTACATCAACTCGCCGGGCGGCTCGGTCAGCGCGGGTCTGGCCATCTACGACACCATGCAGTACATCAAGCCCGACGTGGCGACCTATTGCGTCGGGCAGGCGGCCTCGATGGCGGCGGTGCTGCTCGCCTCCGGCACCAAGGGCAAGCGCACCACCCTGCCCAACAGCCGGGTGCTGATTCACCAGCCGTGGCTGTCGGGCCTGCAGGGGCAGCAGTCGGACATCGAGATCCACGCCAAGGACATGTTCATGATGCGCGACCGCCTGGACGAGATCCTGGCGTTCCACACCGGGCGGCCGAAGGAAGAGGTCCATCGCGACACCGAGCGCGACCGCATCCTGCGGGCCGACGAGGCGGTGGATTACGGCCTGGTGGACCGCGTCATGATGCGCCGCCGGCCGGAGATCGCCGGCCCCCGGTAGGGGACCGGCCGAGAGCAGCTTTCGCCGGAGGGGGGGCGTTTCGGTCTCCTTCCGGCACTTAGTTTGAAAGAGAGGATTGCGCCGGCCCGCGGCCGGCGCGTCCGGATCCGCAGCCAGGCCCGGAACGGGGCCGAACGGGGTGGGATTCTTGCGGAATACCCCCGATCCGGCCCCCTGTTCTAGGTGACAGAGTTGACAGGGGTAGTGTTCACTCCTAGCATCAAGGACATCCCCCCTGGCCAACGTCTGCACGACGGAGGAGAGATGCCGAAGAAAGACAGCGGCGACGAAGTCCTGAGGTGCTCGTTCTGCAACAAGAGCCAGCGTGAGGTCAAAAAACTCATCGCCGGCCCGACCGTCTTCATTTGCGACGAGTGCGTCGATATCTGCCTCGACATCATTGCCGAGGACAGGATGCTCGAGCAGCAACAGGACACGAGCCTTCCCAAGCCCAAGGAAATCAAGGCGCTCCTCGACGAGTACGTGATCGGGCAGGAGCAGGCCAAGAAGAAGCTGGCGGTTGCGGTCTACAACCACTACAAGCGCATCGACTTCGCGGAGAAGTCGCATGGCGAGGTGGAGCTGCAGAAGTCCAACATTCTGCTGATCGGCCCGACCGGGACCGGCAAGACGCTGCTCGCCCAGACCCTGGCGAAGCTGCTCTCGGTGCCGTTCACGATCGCCGACGCCACCACCCTGACCGAAGCCGGCTACGTCGGCGAGGACGTCGAGAACATCATCCTGAAGCTCTATCAGGCTTCGGGCAACGACAAGGAAAAGACCCAGCGCGGCATCGTCTATATCGACGAGGTCGACAAGATCTGCCGCAAGAGCGACAACCCGTCCATCACCCGCGATGTCTCGGGCGAGGGGGTGCAGCAGGCCCTCTTGAAGATTCTCGAAGGCACCCAGTGCAACGTGCCGCCCCAGGGTGGCCGCAAGCACCCCCACCAGGAGTTCCTGCAGATCGACACGACGAACATTCTGTTCATCTGCGGCGGCGCCTTCGTGGGGCTGGAGGATGTCATCGAGAAGCGCCTCAACCAGAAGTCCCTGGGCTTCGGCGCCGACATCAAGGGCAAGCGGGAGAAGCGCACCGATCATTTCCTCGAGCACGTGTTGCCCGAGGACCTCATCAAGTACGGCCTGATCCCCGAATTCGTCGGCCGCCTGCCGGTGGTCGCGACGCTCGAAGAGCTCGACGAGGCGGCGCTGGTGCGCATCCTCCACGAGCCCAAGAACAGTCTGATCAAGCAGTACCAGACCATTCTGGAATTCGAAGGGGTCGAGCTGAAGTTTACGGAGGAAGCCCTCAACGCGGTCGCCCGCGAAGCGCTCAAGCGCAACGTCGGCGCCCGTGGTCTGCGCATCATCCTCGAAGAGCTGATGCTGGACCTCATGTACACCGTCCCCTCGCAGCGCGACATCAAGCAGTGCGTCATCAACGAAGACGTCGTTGCGAGCCGCGTCCAGCCGATCATGCTTTACAAGAAGGCCGGCTGAGCGGGAACTCTAGGGAGCGAGCACCGGAATCATGTCTTTACCCTTTGTGACCAAGAAGCGCGAAATCCTGCCCCTCGTCCCGTTGCGGGACATGGTGGTGTTCCCGCACATGATGGCGCCGTTCATCGTGGGCCGGGAGAGCTCGGTGCGGGCTCTGGAGCACGCGCTCTCGACGCCCCAGAAGCGCATCTTCCTGGCTGCCCAGAAGGACCCCCGGATCGACGATCCGGTGCGCGACGACATCTGCGACATCGGTGTCATCGCGACGGTGATCCAGAACCTCAAGCTGCCCAACGGCAACGTGCGGGTGATGGTCGAAGGGGTCCAGCGCGGCAAGATCGCGAGCGTCGCCGAGACCGAAGGCGCCTTGAGCGTCGAGGTCGAGACCTTCGAGATCAACTATCCGATGAGCGAAGAGCTCCGGATGTACATGAGCAAGGTGCTCGCGACCTTCGAGCAGTACGCCAAGATGTCCCATCACCTGGCGTTCGAAGGGCTGATGTCCACCTTGAAGCTCGACGACCCCGACCGGGTCGCCGACATCCTCTCGGCCCACCTGATGGTCGCCACCTCCGACAAGCAGTCGCTGCTCGAGCTGCTCAACCCCTATGAGCGGCTGCAGCGCCTTCACGACCTGATCGATGTCGAGATCGAAAAGATCAACATCGACAAGCGCATCAACGTGAAGGTCAAGAAGCAGATGGAGAAGGCCCAGAAGGAGTACTACCTCAACGAGAAGATCAAGGCGATCCACCAGGAGCTCGGCCGCAAGGACGACCGCGGCGACGAGCTGCTGGAGCTGCGCGAAAAGATCGAGAAGGCGGGCCTCCCCAAGGAGGTCAAGGAAAAGGCCGACCAGGAGCTCAAGCGCTTGGAAGCCATGCCGCCGGTCTCGGCCGAAGCCACGGTGTCGCGCAACTACATCGACTGGCTGGTCGCGGTGCCCTGGCGCAAGAAGAGCAAGGAGCGCAAGGACCTCGATCACGCCGAGCAGGTGCTCAACCACGACCACTACGGTCTGGAAAAGATCAAGGATCGCATTCTCGAGTTCCTGGCCGTGCGGCAGCTCGTCGGCCAGACCAAGAGCTCGATCATCTGCTTCGTCGGCCCTCCGGGCGTCGGCAAGTCTTCGCTCGCCAAGTCGATCGCGCGGTCCACGGGACGCAAGTTCGTGCGCCTCTCGCTCGGCGGCGTGCGCGACGAGGCGGAGATCCGCGGCCACCGGCGGACCTACATCGGCGCCTTCCCCGGCCAGATTCTGCAGATGATGCGGAAGGCCGGCACGGTCAACCCGGTGTTCCTGCTGGACGAGATCGACAAGATGTCGATGGACTTCCGGGGCGACCCGTCGGCCGCCCTGCTCGAGGTTCTCGACCCCGAGCAGAACGACTCGTTCCTGGATCACTACCTGGACGTGGAGTACGACCTCTCGAAGGTCATGTTCATCGCCACGGCCAACGTGATCCATACGATTCCGGCGCCGCTGCGGGACCGCATGGAGATCATTCAGCTCTCGGGCTATACGCTGAACGAGAAGGTGGTGATCGCCCAGCAGTTCCTGGTTCCGAAACAGCTTCGGGATCACGGCCTCGCTCCGGAGAAGATCCAGATCGAGGAGGAGTCGATCCGGGTGCTGATCGAAAGCTATACCCGCGAGGCGGGCGTCCGCAGCCTGGAGCGTGAGATCGCGTCCATCTGCCGCAAGATCGCGCGCCGGGTAGTCAAGGACGGCTCGGGCCTGCAGATCGTGGTGACGCCGGAGATGATCCCCGAGTTCCTGGGCAAGCCGCGCTTCCGGGCCCGGCGCAAGAACCAGGAATCCGAGATCGGCGTCGCGACCGGCCTGGCCTGGACCGAGGTCGGCGGCGAGCTGCTGGAGACCGAGGTCGGGCTGATGCCGGGCAAGGGGAAGCTGACCCTCACCGGCAAGCTGGGCGAGGTCATGCAGGAGTCGGCGCGGGCGGCGGTGTCGTATCTGCGCAGCCGGGCGGAGCTGCTGGGAGTGGATCCGGACTTCAACGAGAAGCTCGACGTCCACCTCCATGTGCCGGAGGGAGCGATCCCGAAGGACGGCCCGTCGGCGGGCATCACCATGGCGACCACGCTGATTTCGGCTCTCACCAAGATTCCGGTCCGCAAGGACGTGGCGATGACGGGCGAGATCACTCTGCGCGGCAAGGTGTTGCCGGTGGGTGGGATCAAGGACAAGGTTCTGGCGGCCTTTCGCGGCGGCATCACCGAGGTGATCCTGCCGAGGGAGAACGAGAAGGACCTCGAAGAGATCCCGACCGAAGTGCGCGAGCTGATGGAAGTTCACCTGGTGGAGTCGATGGACGAAGTCCTGCGGCTCGCGCTCGACGGCACCCTGTTGCCGGCGATCACCAAGGAAGCCAAATTCAAGGAGGCCGCCTCCGAGCCTCCGGTTGGGCCGGATTCCCTGGCCCACTGACCTCTCGGAACCGCGGGGGCGCGTCGAGGCGCGCTCCCGCGAGTCCGGAATCAGTTTGAAAAGTCTGGCGCGCCCCGTGTCTGCCGACCGGTTCGGAGGCCCGGCCTCACCTCAGCGAGGAGAGGCTGCGGTCCACCGTATCGGCCACGGCATCAAGATATTTTGCTCAGGGCGCGGGCGAAGAGCTTGAGAGTCGAGACCGCGGAGTTCATCCGATCCGCTCACGGCAGCGGCGACTTCTTGCGAGACGGACGTCCGGAGATTGTCTTCGTCGGGCGTTCCAACGTCGGGAAGTCGAGCTTGATGAATCGTCTGCTCGGCAGAAAGGGACTGGCGCGGACCAGCTCCACGCCGGGCCGGACCCGGGCGGTCAACTACTTTCTGGTCAACCGCCGTTTTTATTTCGTCGACCTGCCGGGCTATGGCTATGCCAAGGCGGGGAAGGACGAGCGGCGCGAATGGGCGGCGCTTGTCGACGGCTACATCCGCGACGTCCTGGAAAGGGCGCTGGTGGTGATGCTGGTGGATGGGAAAGTGGGGGCGACCGCGCTGGACGCCCAGGCTTACGAGTACCTCTCGAGCCTGGGGGCCGACTTGGTGGTGGCTCCGACCAAGATCGACCGCGTGCCGCGGGGGAAAAGGGCGGGGATGCAGCGCGGCATCCGGGAGGAGCTGAAACTGGACGAGTCCGTCCGGCTCCTTCCGGTCTCGTCTGAGTCCGGCGAAGGAATCAAGGAGCTGTGGGGCGTCGTCACGTCCCATCTCGAAGGGATTGTCAGGAAAGGCGAAAGGTAAAGAGGAACAAGATGGCCAAACCAAACCAGAATCAAGCGGAAAAGGGGAGTGCGGTGGAGGCGCTCGACATCCGGGCCCTCAAGGAGATGAGCATCTCCCAGCTCACCCAGATCGGCAAGGATCTGGGAGTCGAGGGGGCCACCGGCATGCGCAAGCAGGAGCTGATCTTCAAGATCCTGCAAGCGCAGACCGAAAAGAGCGGTCTGATCTTCGCCGAGGGGGTGCTGGAGTGCCTGCCCGACGGGTTCGGCTTCCTGCGCGCCCCGGAGTACAACTATCTTCCCGGTCCGGACGACATCTATGTCAGCCCGAGCCAGATCCGGCGTTTCGATCTGCGCACCGGCGACACGATCTCCGGCCAGGTGCGTCAGCCGAAGGAGGGGGAGCGCTACTTCGCCCTCATCAAGGTCGAGGCGGTCAACTTCGAGCACCCCGAGGTCGCTCGCAACAAGATCTTCTTCGACAACCTGACGCCGCTCTATCCGCAGGAGCGGTTGAAGCTCGAGGTCCCCGGCGACATGTCGTCGCGCGTCATGGATCTGGTGACGCCGATGGGCAAGGGGCAGCGCGCCCTGATCGTGGCGCCGCCGCGCACCGGCAAGAC
>DATAHG010000772.1:0-1822 GCA_036263295.1 Thermoanaerobaculia bacterium
GGAGTACGACGTGCCGGAGGGGTACACCCTCCAGTCCTACTTCGAGAAGGTGGTCCGCGATGGACTGGAGGCGCGGCTGGACGAGCTGCGCTCGCGCCGCGCCAAGGGGCTCGTCAAGATGCCGGACGAGGCCTACCGGCAACGCCTGGAGTTCGAGATCCAGGTGATCGAGAAGATGGGCTTCTCCGGCTACTTCCTGGTGGTCTGGGACTTCATCCGCTACTCGAAGGAGCACGACATCCCGGTCGGCCCGGGCCGCGGCTCGGCGGCCGGCTCAGTGGTCAGCTACGCCCTGCGGATCACCGACATCGATCCGCTGCAGTACGACCTGCTGTTCGAGCGCTTCTTGAACCCCGACCGCATCAGCATGCCCGACATCGACATCGACTTCTGCATGCGGCGCCGGGGCGAGGTGATCCACTACGTCAGCGAGAAGTACGGCCGCGACCGGGTCGCCCAGATCATCACCTTCGGAACGCTCGCCGCCAAGGCCGTGATCCGCGACGTCGGCCGCGTGATGGGAGTCCCCTACGCCAAGGTGGACCGCATCGCCAAGATGATCCCGGACATGACCAAGTCGCTCTCCGAGGTGGCCAAGAGCGAGCCCCTGGCCTCGGAGATGAAGGACCCCGAGGTCAAGCAGATCGTCGAGGTCGGCAGCCGCCTGGAAGGGCTGACCCGCCACGCCTCGGTGCACGCCGCGGGCGTCGTCATCACCCCCCGCCGGCTCGACGAGCTGGTGCCGCTCTACAAGGTCACCAAGGGGGACGAAGAGCAGATCATGACCCAGTGGGACATGACCATCATCGAGAAGCTCGGCCTTCTCAAGATGGACTTCCTGGGTCTGCGCACCCTCACGGTCATCGACGACGCCGTGAAGATCCTGCGCCAGCAGGGGATCGACCTCGATCTCGACAACGTGCCGCTCGACGACGCGGAAGTCTTCCGGCTGTTCTGCGAGGGGCGCACGAGCGGCATCTTCCAGTTTGAATCGCGCGGCATGACCGACCTGCTGCGGCGCGCCCAGCCCTCGAAATTCGAGGACCTCGCCGCCTTCAACGCCCTTTACCGCCCGGGCGCCCTGTCGGTCGGCATGGTCGAGGAGTACATCCAGCGCAAGCTCGGCCGCAAGAAGGTCAAGTACATCTTCCCGGAGACGCAGGAGATCCTCGAGGAGACCTACGGGGTCATCGTCTACCAGGAACAGGTCATGCTGATCGCCGTGGCGGTCTCCGGCTTCACCATGGCCGAGGCGGACACCCTCCGCAAGGCCATGGGAAAAAAGAAGCTCGACGTCATGGCGAAGATGAAGGAGGCCTTCGTCAGCGGCGCCGAGAAACGCGGCAAGTCGCGCGAAAAGGCCGGCGAGCTGTGGGACTACATCGAGCCGTTCGCCGGCTATGGCTTCAACAAGAGCCACAGCGTGGCCTACGCCATGCTGGCCTACAAGACGGCCTATCTCAAGGCCCACTATCCGGTGGCCTTCATGGCCGCCATGCTCAACTCCGAAATCTCCTCGTCCGACACGATCGCCAAGTACGTCGGCGAGGTCCGCAACATGGGCATCGCCATGCTGCCGCCGGACATCAACGAGAGCAGCTACTTCTTTACGGTCGTGAAGAACGCCGGGGCCGAGGCGATCCGCTACGGCATGGGCGGCGTGAAGGGGGTCGGGGAGGGGGCCATCGAGGCGGTGCTCGAAGCCCGCCGCCGGCTCGGCCACTTCCGCAGTCTCGCCCAGCTCGCCAGCGAGGTCGACCTGCGGGCGGTCAACCGCAAGGTCTTCGAGTGCCTGACCAAGGCCGGCGCCTTCGACAGCTTC
>DATAHG010000773.1:0-2749 GCA_036263295.1 Thermoanaerobaculia bacterium
CGTCGAGGCGGCGGCCTGGATCTCCCGGGCCCTGCTCGGCCGCGACCTCACTCCAGACGAGAGGAAGGTGGCCGGCCCCCTCCTCCATTACCTGTCCGGGGCCGTCGCGGGGGCCGCGTACGGCGCCCTCGCCGAGATGGCGCCGCGCGTCACGGCGGGGGGCGGCGTGCCCTTCGGTCTCGCCGTCTGGCTCGCCGCCGACGAAGGGCTCGTCCCGCTGCTCGGGCTCACCCCGCCGCCGCAGGACAATCCGCCGCACCGCCATCTCCTCGCTGCCCTGGCGCACTGCGTCTACGGCGGCACGACCGAGGCGGTCCGCCGCGGCCTGCGTGGATCCTGAAGATCAGCCCAGCGCTTCCCGCACCCGTTCGGTCGCCACGTTGCTGCCGCTGAGCAGCACCCCCACCCGCTTGCCGCGGAAGGTTTCGGAGTGCCCCAGGACCCCGGCGAGGCCGGCCGCCCCTGCCGGCTCCACCACCACCTTGAGGTGGCGCAGGATCAGCCCGAGCGCGGCCAGGATTGCCGCGTCCGGCACGGTGAGGGCGGCGGCGATCGCCTCCCGGGTCAGCGCGAAGTTGACCACCCCCGGCTTCGGAGCGGTCAGGCCGTCGGCCACAGTCTGGACCTTCTCGACCGGCGTCGGCACCCCGGCCGCCAGCGAGCGGACCAGCCCGTCCGCTCCCTCGGGCTGGATGCCGTAGATCTCGGCCCGCGGGGCGAGACCGCGAGCCGCCAGGACCGCCCCGGCCAGCAGGCCGCCGCCGGAGGTGGGGACGGCCAGGGCGTCGAGGTCCGGCATCTCCTCCAGCAGCTCCCAAGTCGCCGTGGCCGCCCCCGCCACGACCTTTGGATCGTCGAACGGGTGGACCAGGGTGTAGCCGTGCCGCTCGCGGAGCTGGGCCAGCCGCTCGAACGCCTGGGTGGCGTTGGTGATCCCTTCCTTGTCGATCTTCCCGCCGAGGGCCGCCACCGCGGCCAGCTTCTCGGGCACGGCGTTCTCCGGCATGACCACCACCAGGGACGCCCCGGCCGCGCGGGCGGCGTAGGCGGCCCCGAGGGCGGCGTTGCCGGCGCTCACCGTGATCAGGCCGCGTTCCAGCTCCTCGGCCGTCAAGGTGCGCACCCGGTTGAGCGCTCCCCTCACCTTGAAGGAGCCGGTGAGCTGGAGGCTCTCGGCCTTGAAGAAGAGCCGCGCCCCGGCCAGCTCGTCGAGCGCGTCGGAGCGCAGCACCGGCGTCCGGCGGACCTCCCCGGCGAGCAGCCGCCGAGCGGCGAGCACGTCGGGCACGTCAGGGAGAAGCGGAACGCCAGAATCGCTCATCGGAATCTCCTTTCCCAGGCTTCCCAGGCTTCTCAGGCTTCCAGCAGCTCCATCACCTTGCCGATCGCCTCGGCCGTGGTCACCAGGTTCTTCTGGCGGTCGCGGCGCAGGGACACCTCGACCTTGCCGTCGGCGAGCGACTTCGCGCCGACCACGAGGCGGACCGGCACGCCGATCAGGTCGGCGTCCTTGAACTTGACGCCCGGCCGCTCGTCGCGGTCGTCGTAGAGCACGTCGACGCCCTTGGCCCGGAGCTGGGCGTAGAGGTCCTCGGCGGTGCGGCTCACCTCGGCGTCGTCGGGATTGAGCCCGACCAGCAGCACCTCGAACGGGGCGAGCGGACGCGGCCAGATGATGCCGTCCGCGTCGTTGTTCTGCTCGATGGCGGCGGCGATCGTGCGGCCGATCCCGAGGCCATAGCAGCCCATGATCATCGGGTGGTCCTCGCCCGCTTCGTCGGTGTAGTTGCAGCCCATCGCCTTGGAGTACTTGGTCCCCAGCTTGAAGATGTGGCCGACCTCGATGCCGCGGAACAGCTCCAGCTTGCCGTCGCAGCGCGGGCAGGGGTCGCCGCCGGTGACCAGCAGGAAGTCCCCCCACTCGGAGAGGTCGAAGTCGCGGCCGGCGTTGACGTTGGTGAAGTGGGCGTCGGCCTTGTTGGCCCCGACCACGAAATTCGAAAGGCCGCGCACGGTCTCGTCGGCGAGCAGGCGGACGCCCGCCAGCCCGACCGGACCGGCAAAGCCGACCGGCGCGCCGGTGGCCTGCCGCACCTTCTCCTCGCTCGCGAGGTTGAGATGCTCGACGTCGAGATAATTCGTGAGCTTGATCTCGTTGATCTCGCGGTCGCCGCGGATCAGCACCGCGACCAGCCCCTTTTCGGTCTCATAGATCAGCGTCTTGACCACCCGCTTGGGGTTGACCTTGAGGAAGCGGGCGACGTCCTCGACGCTGTGCTTGCCGGGGGTCTCGACCTCTTTGCGCTCCTGCGGCTCGAACGCGACGGCCGCCTCTTCCACCTTGCGGGTCTCGGCCTTTTCGACGTTCGCGGCATAACCGCAGGACGGGCAGCGCACCACCGCGCTCTCGCCGGTCGCGGCCATCACCATGAACTCGTGCGAGGCCGAGCCGCCGATCGCGCCGGTGTCGGCCTCGACCACGCCGTAGTCGAGCTTGCAGGCTTCGAAAATCCGGCAGTAGGCGTCATGGATATCGCGATAGGTCTCGTCCAGGCTCTCGGCGCTGGTATGGAACGAATACGCATCCTTCATGATGAACTCGCGGCCACGCATCAGGCCGAAGCGCGGACGGATCTCATCCCGGAACTTGGTCTGGATCTGATAGAGGCTGACCGGGAGCTGGCGGTAGCTCTTGAGATCGCGCCGCACGATGTCGGTCAGGATCTCTTCATGTGTGGGACCGAACACG
>DATAHG010000774.1:0-2260 GCA_036263295.1 Thermoanaerobaculia bacterium
CTGGAGATGACGGTGGGAGACCCCGGCGCCGGGCTGGAGATCATCCAGAACCTGGCGGCCCGCCATCCCGGCGATCCCGAGCTGGCCGAGCAGCTCAAGGCCGCCAAGTTCCGCTGGCGCCTCACCCTGCTGCCGCAGGCCGTGCAGCAGGTGGCGGCCAGACCGGACCTCGACAAGGCCGATTTCGCGGTGCTCCTCTACTGGCTGGTCCCCAACGTGCGCTATGCCCGGCCGACCTCGGGAAAGATCGCGACCGATGTGCTCGACCACCCGCGGCGCGAGGAGATCGTCCGCGTGGTCAATCTGGGGCTGATGGAGGTCGACCCCACCCTCCATCGCTTCTCGCCGGGAGCGCCGGTGCGGCGGGGCGCCGGCCTGCGCATCCTGGTGCGCCTCCTCGGGCAGGCCGGGCAGCCGGTCTCCTGCCTGGGCGACGGCGGCGCCGCGGCCTGTGACGTGGCCGCCCGCTGCCACCTGATCGAGGGAGCCGAGGGGTGCCAGGCGCAGTCCCCGCTGTCCGGAGCCGAGGCCGTGGAGTGGATCCGCCGCAGCCTCGACCTCCTGGGCGCTTCATGAGCTTCACGATCCCGAACGTCCTCTCCATCCTCCGGATGGCCCTGATCCCGTTCTTCATCATCGCGGTGATCGACGGCAACCTCCCGCGCGCCCTGATCGTCTTCATCGTCGCCGGCGTGACCGACGCCCTCGACGGCTTCATCGCCCGCTTCTTCAACCAGGAGTCGCTCCTCGGCGCCTACCTCGACCCGATGGCCGACAAGCTGCTGCTGACCTCGGCCTACGTGGCGCTCGCCATCCCCAACAGCCTGAACGGCGCGACCGCGCCGATCCCCGGCTGGGTGACGGTCCTGGTGATCGCCCGCGACGTGCTGATCGTCACCATGGTCCTGGTGCTCTTCCTCTCCCTCGGGATCCGCCGCTTCCCCCCGACGATCCTCGGCAAGGCCACCACCGTGGTCCAGGTCGTGACGGTCTGGCTGATCCTCTCCTCCGGGGTCTGGCACAACCTGGACAACGTCGCCAGCTACGCCGTCTACCTGGTGGCGCTGATGACCCTGGTCTCCGGCGTCGGCTATGTCTACCGCGCCAACCGCATGGTCGCCGACGCGCGCCAGCGGGTCCCCGCCGACGATCCCAACCTCCCCCCGAGCCCCTGAATCAGGTGCGGACCCCGCCCGGACGGGGTATCATTGGAGGGGTAGGAGCCGCCGACCCCGTGGTACCCTGTTCTGGAGAAATGATCCTCACGCACCATGTCTGATTTCGTCCATCTGCATCTCCACAGCCAGTTCAGCCTGCTCGATGGCGCCAACCGCCTCGACGACGTGATTCGCTCCGCGGTCGAGGCCGGCCAGCCCGCCGTGGCCCTCACCGACCACGGCAACATGTTCGGGGCGATCGAGTTCTACAACCGGGCGAAAGAGGCCGGCATCAAGCCGATCATCGGCATGGAAGCCTACGTCGCCCAGGGCAGGCACACCGAGAAGATCCCCGGCAAGGGGAGCAGCAACCACCTCGTGCTGCTCGCCAAGGACGAGACCGGCTACCGCAACCTGCTGAAGCTGACCTCCACCTCCTATCTCGAGGGGTTCTACTACAAGCCCCGCATCGACAAGGAGCTGCTCAAGAAGCACAGCGAGGGGCTGATCTGCCTCTCGGCCTGCCTCAAGGGGGAGGTCAACGAAAGGATCGTCCAGCGCCAGGAGAAGGAGGCCGAGGCCGCCGCCTGCGAGTTCCGCGACATCTTCGGGGCCGAGAACTACTACCTGGAGATGCAGGACCACGGCATCCCGGAGCAGCGCCTCGCGGCCGACGCGACGCGGCGCATCGCCCAGCGCAACGGCATCCCGCTCGTCATCACCAACGACTGCCACTACCTCAAGAAGGACGACGCCTTCGCCCACGACGTCCTGCTCTGCATCGGCACGCAGAAGACCTTCTCGGACGCCGACCGCCTGCGCTACGCCTCGGACAACTTCTACATGAAGACGGCCGAGGAGATGCACCGGCTCTTCCCGAACGACCATTCGGCGATCGAGAACACCCTCGGCATCGCCGAGCGCTGCAACCTGGTGATCCCGACCGGCACCTTCCATCTGCCGGAGTACGACGTGCCGGAGGGGTACACCCTCCAGTCCTACTTCGAGAAGGTGGTCCGCGATGGACTGGAGGCGCGGCTGGACGAGCTGCGCTCGCGCCGCGCCAAGGGGCTCGTCAAGATGCCGGACGAGGCCTACCGGCA
>DATAHG010000775.1:0-1814 GCA_036263295.1 Thermoanaerobaculia bacterium
ACTCTGACGGAAGCCTAGGGAGATCTTCGTTCCTATTTTTTGAGGAGAAACACCATGCAAGGGAAAGGGAAGCACAGCCGCAGCAAGACTCGGAAGCATGCCGGAAAACCGCCCCGGTGGCTGGTGTTCAGCGCCCTGGCGGCCTCCGCCACCGCGCAGGCGGCGGCCGCGCCGGAGCCGTTCCGCTGGATGCGCCACGACACGCTCGCCCAGGTCCTGCCCGCGCGCCGGGGAGACGATGCGCAGGACGGCGCCGCGCTCACCCGCGATCCGCGGCCGGCCGTGGCGGCGGAGTCCCCGGCCCCCGGCCTGACGGTCCACCGTTTCGAGATCCCCGCCGGCCCCCTGGGCACCGTGCTCGCCGCCTTCGAGAAGGCGGCCGGCATCGACGTGCAGGTCGAGGAGCAGCGGCTGCGGAGCCTCCCCTCCCCCGGCGTCCACGGCCTCTACACGGTCGAGCAGGCTCTGCAGGAGCTGCTCGCCGGCACCGAGATCACCTACCGTTTCGACGGCCCGCGCAAGGTGCGGCTCGACCTCGGGATCGCCGATAGCATCGACGTCACGGCGACCCCCGGCCCGGCGTCGCCCAAGTACACCGCGCCGCTGCTCGACACCCCACAGACCCTGACGGTGATCCCGCAGCGCCTGATCCAGGAGCAGGGCGCCTCCACCCTGCGCGACGTGCTGCGCAACGTCACCGGCATCAGCATCCAGGCCGGCGAGGGGGGCGGCGGGCTGCCGGGAGACAACCTCTCGATCCGCGGCTTCGCCTCGCGCAACGACATCTTCGTGGACGGCGTGCGCGACTTCGGGGCCTACTCCCGCGACCCCTTCAACATCGAGCAGATCGAGGTGGCCAAGGGCCCGTCCTCTCTCTATGGCGGCCGCGGCACGACCGGCGGCTCCCTCAACCTCACCAGCAAGAAGCCGCACCTGGAAGCCGCGCAGTTCGCCACCGCGGGCGCCGGCGACGCCGAGTTCGGCCGCGCCACGATCGACCTCAACCAGCCGCTCGGCGACAACCTGCCGGGCGCCGCCCTGCGCGTCAACGGCATGTGGACCCACAGCGACGTCTCCGGCCGCGACGCGGTGCAGAGCGAGCGCTGGGGGATCGCGCCGTCGCTCGCCTTCGGCCTCGGCACCCCGACCCGCTGGACCCTGAGCTACTCCCATCTGGCGCAGGACAACGTGCCCGACTACGGGCTGCCCTGGGTGCCGCCGACCAACGTCCCGCTGGCCCGCTACGCCGACAAGCCCGCCCCGGTGAGCTTCTCCAATTTCTATGGCCTGACCGGCCGGGACTATGAGAAGACCGTCACCGGTCTCTCCACCGCCGAGGTCGAGCACGATTTCGCCTGGGGCCAGGGCAGCGAGGACCAGAGCCTGTCGCTGCGCAGCATTCTGCGCCACGGCCGCTCGACCCGCGACTCGATCATCACGGCGCCGCGCTTCGTCAGCACCGACAGCACCGATATCAACCGCCAGATCCAGTCGCGCGACCTCGAAGACACCATCCTCACCCAGCAGAACAACCTCACCGCCCGCTTCCTCACCGGCCCGTTCGCCCACGCCGTGGTGACCGGCGTCGAGGCCGCCCGGGAGACCTCCGAGAACTTCGCCCGAAGCGGCCCCAACGCGCCGGTGGCGAACCTCTTCAACCCCAATCCGGATACCCCCTACACCGGGCCGATCACGCGGACCGGCGCCCGCACCGAGAGCACCGCCGACACCGCCGCCCTCTACGCCTCCGACACGCTGCGGATCAACGACCGCTGGCAGGCGACCGGCGGGCTGCGCTGGGATCACTTCAACAT
>DATAHG010000776.1:0-2111 GCA_036263295.1 Thermoanaerobaculia bacterium
CCGTGGAACCGGTCGTCGGAGCCCAGCGACAGGGCCGCCACCGCGAGCGCCGCCGCGGCCGACCAGCGCCACCAGCTCTGGCGCGAGCCGCGCGTCTCCAGGGCTTGGGCCCGGCTCGCCGTGCGCATGGCCGCCACGGCCTGGATCATCGATTCGACCTCGCCGCTCTCCTGGACCGGCTCGATCTCGACCGTCGGCACCCAGCGGAAGATCAGCGTGGGGTCGGCGGCCAGGGCGTTGCGCCGGCAGGTCGGACAGCCGCCGTCGAAGTGGGCCAGGGCCGCGTTCCAGCCCTCTGGCTCGTCGGTGCCGGTGAGGCGATGCGCCGCGAGACGCTTCCAGTCCGGGCAGCTCATCGCGCCGACTCCTCGGCCTCGTTCAGCGCGAATCCCGCCGCGTACTCGGGGTACCGCTTGAGCAACTCCTTGCGGAGGTACTTGCGGGCGTTGAACAGGTGGTTGCGGATGGTTGACTCCCGGCAGCCCACGATCTCGGCCACCTCGGGGGAGGAGAGCCCCTCCATCTCGCGGAGGAAGAAGACCATGCGCTGCTTCTCGGAGAGGCCCGTCGCCAGCTCGCGGAAGATTCCCGCCACCTCGCCGTGCTGCAGGCGATCGAGGTCGTGCCCGGCGCTCAGGTCGGCCACCCGGCGCAGATGCTGCCGCACCGGCTCGTTGCTGCGCTCGCGGCTGCGCCGGGACCGCAGGTGGTCGATGGCCAGGTTGCTGGCGATCCGGTAGATCCAGGTGTTGGGGCTCCAGCGCTCGTCGAACTTGGCGCGGTTCTCCCAGATCTTGAAAAAGGTCACCTGGACCACGTCGCGGGCTTCCTCGAGGTCTCCGAGGATCCGCTGGACGAGCTGGATCAGCGGCTTGGTCTTGCGGACGATCAGCTCGTTGAGGGCCGACTCGTCCCCCCCACGGATGGCCATGAGGAGGTCGCGGTCGGAGACTTCGACCTTGGGGGCCGGCTGGCGGCTACGGGAATAGACGAGCTCTAGCATCAGTGACCGTATACGGGGGTACCCCCGGGGGCGTCTAGGGGTGCCAGGAATCTCATTATACTGCCGCCCGATGCGTTCCCTGCTCCGGGCTCTCTATCAAATCGCCACCGGCGCCGCGCTGCTCACCGCCGGGCCGGTCCTGCTCGCCCGGCGGGGGAAGCACTACCTGCCCACCTTGCGGGGGAGACTGGGGCGGTTCGAGCCGGCGGAGCGGCCGGCCGGAGTCGCCGCGGGCCCCCTCTGGATCCACGCCGTCTCGGTCGGCGAGGTCGGGGTGGCGGCCACCCTGGTCAAGGCCCTGCCGCCGGACCTGCCCCTGGTGGTGACCACCGTCACCCCGACCGGACAGGCGCGCGCCCGCACCCTCTTTGCCAACCGCGCCGAGGTCGCCTATCTTCCCTTCGACCTCGGATTCGCCGTCCGCCGCTTCTTCGACCGCTTCTCCCCCCGGGCCCTCATCCTGGTCGAGGGGGACTACTGGCCCCTCCTCCTTTCCGAGGCCCGCCGCCGCGGCCTGCCCGTCGCCACGATCAACGGCCGGGTCGGGGACCGCAGCTTCCGCCGGATGGAGCGGCTGCGCCCCCTGCTGGGGCCCCTGTTCGCCGGGGTGGACCGCTTCGGGGTCCAGACCGCGGCCGACCGCGACCGCCTGGTCCGCCTGGGGGTCCCGGCGGACCGGATCACCGTCACGGGCAATCTCAAGTACGAGTCCCCCGAGCCCGAGCGCCGCCCCGAGGTGGAGGCCCGGATCGCCAGGCTGGCCGCCGGCCGCCCCATCCTCCTGGCCGGCTCGACCATGGGCGGCGAGGAGGAGCCGGTGCTGGAAGCCTTCCAGGCCCTGGGAGGCGGCGCCCGGGCTCTCCTGGTCCTCGCCCCCCGTCACCCGGAGCGCTGGGACGAGGTGGATGCCCTTCTGCGCGGCCGGGGAGCCGCCACGGTCCGCCGCAGCCGCTGGGACGATGCCGGGACCCCGGAACAGCCGGACGTCCTCCTCCTCGACAGCCTGGGCGAGCTCGCCGGCCTCTACCGGATCGCCGCCGGCTCCTTCATCGGCGGCACCCTGGTCCCGACCGGCGGCCACAACCCCCTGGAGCCGGCCCGCTTCGGG
>DATAHG010000777.1:0-5707 GCA_036263295.1 Thermoanaerobaculia bacterium
CTCGGGCATGGCAAGTATCAGAAGCGCATCCAGGCGACGATCACCAGCAACACCCAGCACACCGCGGTCGAGATCGCCTCGGACAAGCAGCTCACATTGGAGATCCTCAAGGACCTCGGGCTGCCGGTGCCGCGCCAGGAGGTGATCCGCACGGTCGAGGGGGCGGTGGAGGAGGCCGAGCGGATCGGCTATCCCGTGGTGGTCAAGCCGCTCGACGGCAACCAGGGCAAGGGCGTGAGCATCGGGATCAAGGACGCCGACACGGTCCGCAAGGCTTTCGAGCGGGCGAAGGAGTACTCGTCGCGCGTCATCGTCGAGAGCTTCCAGGCGGGCCACGATTATCGGATCCTGGTGGTGGGCGGCAAGGTGGTGGCGGTGGCCCAGCGCGTGCCCGGCCATGTATTGGGGGACGGCAAGCACACGGTGGCTCAGCTCATCGACATCACCAACGCCGACCCACGCCGCGGCTTCGGCCATGAAAAGGTTTTGACTCGCCTGGAGGTGGACGACCAGGCTCGCGGGTTGCTCGAGGAGGCCGGGCTCACGCTCGATTCGGTCCTGCCGGCGGGCCAGACTCTCTACTTGCGGTCCACCGGAAACCTTTCGACCGGCGGCACGGCGATCGATCGCACCGATCAGATTCATTACGACAACCGGATCATGGCGGAGCGGGCGGTCCTGGCGATCGGTCTCGACGTCGGCGGCGTCGATTTCATCTCGCCCGACATCTCGCAGAGCTACAAGGAGGTGGGCGGCGCGATTGTGGAGATCAACGCCGCGCCCGGCTTCCGCATGCACGTCGCTCCGACGGAAGGCCCGCCGCGGGACGTGGCCGGTCCGGTGATCGATCTTCTTTTCCCGAAGGGGACGCCGTACCGGATTCCGATCGCGGCGATCACCGGGACCAACGGCAAGACCACCACGACCCGCATGGTGGGGCACATCCTCAAGCTCGCCGGCCACCGGGTGGGGATGTCCACCAGCGACGGCGTCTACATCGACGGGGTGCTGACGGTGAAGGGGGACCTGACCGGCCCCTGGGCGAGCCAGCTCGTGCTGCGCGATCCGACCGTGGACGCGGCGGTGCTGGAGACGGCGCGCGGCGGCATCGTGCGCTCAGGTCTGGGCTGGCGCAAGTGCAACGTCGGGGCGGTCTTGAACGTGGCCTCCGACCATCTCGGCCTGGGCGGGGTGGAGACCCTGGACGACCTCGCCCAGATCAAGCGCATCGTGGTCGAGGTGGCGAAAGACTTTTGCGTATTGAACGCCGACGACGAGCGGGTGGTCGCGATGGCGGAGCACAGCCCGGGCGAGCCGATCTACGTGACGATGGATCCGCAGAGCGAGCTGGTGCGGGCGCACATCCGCAAGCGCGGCCGGGCGGTGGCGCTGGAGCCGGGGCTGAACGGCCGGATGATCGTGCTCTACCAGGGGGAGGAGCAGTTGCCGCTGCTCTGGGCGCGCCAGGTGCCGGCGACGATGGAAGGCCGGGCGCTCCACAATATTCAGAACGCGATGTTCGCGGCGGCGATCGCCAACGGTCTCGGGGTCGGAGTGGAGAACATCCGGCAGGGGCTGCGGACCTTCAGCAACGATTTCTTCCAGGCGCCGGGTCGGCTCAATTTTTATAACGAATATCCGTTCCGGGTGCTGCTCGACTACGCCCACAATGCGCACGGCATGGAGGCGGTGGTGCGGATGATCCGCGAGCTCGGCGTGCACGGCCGCCGCATCGGCGTGCTGGCCGCGCCCGGCGACCGGCGGGACGAGGACATCCGCGCCGTGGCCGCCGCGGCGGCTCCCGGCTTCGACCTGATCCTCTTGCGCGAGGACGACGACCTGCGCGGCCGGCGTCCCGGCGAGGTGGCGGGCATCCTGCGCGAGGGGCTGCTCTCGGGAGGGTTCCCGGCGGAGCAGATCCTGCCGGAGATCTATCAGGAGAGCGATGCGGTCAACAAGGCTCTGGAGATGGCCCAGGCGGGCGACCTGGTCGCCATCTTCGCGGACAAGGTGACGCGGGACTGGGATCTGATCGTCGGCTTCGGGCAGCGGCGGAAGGAGGAGGCGGCGGGCGGGGAGGGGGCGGAGGCGGTCGAGGAGAAGGAGCGGGAGGAGGTTCCGGCGTTGATGTAGGAGGGGCGGGAGACTCTCAAACCCACGCCCCGGAGGGGCGAAGCTTTTGTAGGCCGGGGTTTCAACCCCGGCCGGGGGCCGATGGCGGCCTCCACGCGGCCGGGCCGATGGCGGCGGCCTCCACACGGCCGGGGTTGAAACCCCGGCCTACAAGGGCACCGCCCCTCCGGGGCGGCTTTTAGCCAGCCGCCTGGAGCTGCCCCAGCAAGGCCAGCACCTCATCCCGTTGCGTGTGAACCAGCAGGATCAAAAGATCCCCGGGCCGCGCCCACGCCAGAGCCTGGTGAACCGCCTCGATCTCCGTCTCCGCCATCTCGAAACGATCCTCGGGCACACCAAGACGCCGCAACTCGTCCACCAGGATCGCCGGCACGTCTCCGGCGTTCCGGCCGCGCAACATGGAGGGGAGATCCTTGACCACGATGTGGTCGGGGCGCGTCTGCCAGGCGGCGCGGGCGAGGTCGCGGATCGCCTCGTCGTCGCGGTCGCCGGCCTGTCCGATCACCATCAGCTTGCGCTCGGCGGAGAGGGAGGCCGACAGCTCGGCGAGCGCCGCGATCCCGTGCGGATTGTGGGCGTAGTCCACCAGCAGGCGCACTCCGCCGATCTCGAAGAGATTGGCCCGGCCGGGGTTGTCCTCCGGGGTGTTGCGCAGGCTCTTGAGGCCTGCGGCGAGGGCTTCCGGCGCGAGGTCGAGGGCCCCGGCGAGGGCGAGGGCGGCCAGGGCGTTCGCCACGTTGTGGCGCGCCGCGCCTCCGAAGGTGAGGGGCACCTCGGCGACCGGCACGATCGGCTCCCGGCGCCCGGCTTGCCAGCGCACGAGCTGGCCGTCCTCCACCGTCCAGGCCTCGCCGCCTTCCTCGATGGCCCGGCGCAGGACAGGCCCGTCCGGGTCCAGCCCGAACCAGACGAGGGGGGCCGCGACCTGCCCGGCGCGCTCCACGAGCAGGGGATCCTCGGCGTTCAGCACCACCCGGCCGCCGGGACCGACGACGCGGGTGATCACCATCTTCACGTCCGCCAGGGAAGGGAGATCCTCGACTCCGAGGTCCCCCAGGTGATCGGCGGCGATGTTGGTGACGAGGGCGGCATCGGCCGCGTCGGCCGCGGTCAACGCGAGACCGCGCCGCAGGATGCCGCCGCGGGCGGTCTCCAGGATCGCAACCTCGACCCGCGGGTCGCGCAGCAGCGTCCGCGCGCCGCCCGGGCCAGAGAAGTCGCCGCGGTCCAGGATCTCCCCGGCGACCTCGATGTGGTCCGTCGAGGTGAGGCCGGCGACCTTGCCCGCCGCCCGCAGAATGGCGGCGAGCAGGCGGACCGTGGTGGTCTTGCCGTTGGTGCCGGTCACCAGCAGGACGGGGATGTCGTGGACGCGGCTCCAGTCCACCGCCTCCGGGGCCGGCAGCTCACGGGCCGGCCAGGTGAGCGAGCCGGTGCCGAGACCGACCGAGGCGTGATCGTCGTCCGACAGGAAGGCGACGCCGCGGGATAGCGCGGAGTCGCGCAGGGCGAGGAGGGCGGGATTGCGCTCGCGCTCGATCTCCTCGCGCAGCCGCTCCGCCGCCTCGGCGACGGACGGCTCCTCCCAGCCGTGGGCGAGGGTCTCGGCGGCGGTCCAGGCCCACTCGTTGATCTCGGTCGCGGCGTAGAGTGCGTCGATCGGAGCCGACAGGGCGAGGCTCGCGCCGTTTGGAAAGAGGCGGACGCGGGTCTCCTCCCGCTGCCAGCCGACCGCGTCGAGGATCCGCCGCGCCTGGCGCGCCCAGAGCTCCGGCACGGTCTCGCGCTCCTCGGCGGAGAGGGCGACGTCGAGCACGGCTCCCGCGCGATCCCAGAGCAGGTTGGGACCGGTCAGTCGGCGCGATTCCAGGAGCTTCATTCAGGGAGGAGCGTACAACAAGAGCGGTCCGCCGCCCCGTGTTACGATCTCGTCGCCGCTTCGGCACCCTTGGGACGGGACTACAGGGCCGCGCTCCGTCTGGCGTGCGGGTAGAGGAGATCGCTGCGATGGAGAGGACTGCGGCGCCGGCCGGGACGCGGCCGGGAATGCCGGGAATGACGGCTGGAATACTGATCGCGATCGGCGGAGCCGAGGACAAGCTCAAGGGCCGCGTGATCCTGCGCCACTTCCTGGAGGCGTGCGGCGGCTCGGACGCCCGCGTCGTGGTGCTGGCCACCGCTTCCGAGCTGGCCGAGACCGGGGAACGCTATTCCGAGCTGTTCTATGACCTCGACGCCGAGCACGTCGAGGTGCTGCGCATCTCCAACCGCGAGGAGGCGCTCGACGCCGGCCCCGAGGCCCACGACATGCTCGAGCTGGCGACCGGCCTGTTCATCACCGGCGGCAGCCAGCTCAAGCTCTCCTCGGCGCTCGGCGGCACCCCGATCGCCGACGCGATCCGCAGCCGTCACGCCGCCGGCATGGTGGTCGGCGGCACCAGCGCGGGCGCCTCGCTGATGTCCGAGCACATGATCTCGATGGGGGAGGGGGGCGGCACGCCGCGGCGGCGGCTGGTCCAGATGGCCAAGGGGCTGGGCCTCGCGCCCGGCCTCATCATCGATCAGCATTTCCGCCGCCGCGACCGCCTGGGCCGGCTGATGACCGCCCTGTCCTACAACCCCGGGCCGCTCGGCGTCGGGGTGGACGAGGACACCGCCCTGATCATCGAGCCGGACGGCACGCTGTCGGTCCTCGGCTCCGGCGCGGTGACCGTGGTCGATGCGTCGGGCATGCGCTTCACCGACAGCTACGCGGTCCAGCGCGACCAGCCGGTGGCCATGCTCGGGCTGCGGCTCGACTTCCTGACCTCCGGCTGCCGCTACGACCTGCATCACCGGGCCGCGCTGCCGCCGCTGCGGGCCGGCCAACCGGTCGCGGGCGCTCGGCCCGAATCGGTACGAATGGAAATCTCGGCGGGGAGCCGGCGATGAAAATCCTCGATACGCGCGTCTACCGCGGCCCCAATCTCTACGCCTTGCGGAAGGTCATCCGCCTGCGCGTCGATCTCGGCGAGCTGGAGGCCTATCCGACCAACAAGCTGCCGGGTTTCGTGGACCGCCTGCTCGCCTGGATGCCGACGCTCCAGGAGCACACCTGCTCCTACGACGAGCCGGGCGGGTTCATCCGCCGCATGACCGAAGAGGACGGCACCTGGCTCGGGCACGTGCTGGAGCACATCGCGATCGAGCTGCAGTGCCTGGCGGGCACGCCGGTCCGCTTCGGCAAGACCCGCTCGCACAACCTCCCCGAAGGGCAGTACCACGTCATCTACAGCTACGAGGAGGAGACGGTCGGCCTGGAGGCGGGGGAGCTGGGGCTCCGCATCATCCGCCACCTGCTGCCGCCGGAGCGCGAGGCGTTCGATCCTTCGCCGTTCGATTATGACGACGAGCTGGCGACGCTGATCCGCCTCGCCCAGCGCCGCGCCTTCGGCCCCTCGACCGCCTCGCTGGTGCGCGCCGCCGAGGAGCGCGACATCCCGTGGATGCGCCTGAACGAGCGCTCGCTGGTCCAGCTCGGGCACGGCCGCTACCAGCAGCGCATCCAGGCCACCGTCACCAGCCAGACCCGCCA
>DATAHG010000778.1:0-2016 GCA_036263295.1 Thermoanaerobaculia bacterium
GAAGGCGATCGCGAGATGGGTCGGCTTTTCGTCGGCCAGGAGCCTCAGGAGGAAGCTGGCGAAACCGTAGACCGCGCCGGTCCGCTTCCCCTCGGGGCTGCGGATGCTCGACGGCAGGGAGAAGTGGGCCCGAAAGATGTAAGGGCTGGCGTCGACGAGGTAGACGGTATGCGGGGCAGTCATGGGCTGGGGAAGCATATCGCAGGGTTGGCAAGTCGATGTTTAATTGAAGTATCGAGAACGACGCGCAGAAAGCCGGAGCTCCTCCGCCGGCGGGCCGGGGGCGACGTCCGTTCTCGGGACTTGAAATCCGGTACCGAGGCTTCCCGCCAGACAAGGTGAGTGAGGCGCCCGTTCTCGGGACTTGAAATGAAGTCCCGAGAACCTCCCTCCGGATGAGGCGAACGGGGCAGCCGTTCCCGGGACTTGAAACGAAGTCCCGAGAACTTCCCTCCGGATAAGGCGAACGGGGCAGCCGTCCTCGGGACTTGAAACGAAGTCCCGAGAACTTCCCTCCGGATAAGGCGAACGGGGCAGCCGTTCCGGGGACTTGAAATGAAGTCCCGAGAACTTCCCTCCAGATGAGGCGAACGGAGCAGCCGTTCCCGGGACTTGAAACGAAGTCCCGAGAACTTGCCTCCGGATGAGGCGAACGGGGCAGCGGTTCCCGGGACTTGGAACGAAGTCCCGAGAACTTCCGCCGGACAAGGCGAACGCGGCATCCGTTCCCGGGACTTGAATTCCGGTACCGCCATCCAGGTCCGGAGGCCGCTCCGGAAGGCACCCTATGGGTAGGCCGCAAGCGGCCTGGACCGAACGCATGAAAGCCGCCGAGGAAGCCACCCCGTCCGCCCCGCCGATGGCGGATCTCACGCCCGAGCAGCGGGCGCTGCTGATGCTGCGCCTGCGCCAGAAGGCGGCGCGGCGGGAGCCGGCTGGGCCTGACCTCGCGCCGGTGCCGCGCGACCGGCCGCTGCCGCTCTCGTTCGGGCAACGGCGGCTCTGGTTGGCGGACCGCTGGCAGCCGGGCAATCCGGCCTACAACCTGCCGTTCGCCTTCCGGATCACGGGGGCGCTGGACGGAGCGGCGCTCGACGCGGCGTTCCGCGGCATCGTGCGCCGCCACGAGAGCCTGCGCACCCGCTTCGCGGGCGACGGCAACGAGCCGCTGCAGATCGTGGAGCCCGCCGGGCCGGTGCCGGTGCCGCGCATCGACCTGCGGGCCCTGCCGGAGGCGGCCCGCCTCGGGGAGGCCCGCCGTCTGGTGGCGGCGGCGGCGCGCCTCCCCTTCGATCTGGAGAGCGGCCGGCTATTGCGGGTCTCCCTGCTGGTCCTGGGGCCGGACGACCACGCGATCCTCGCCGTCCTCCACCACATCGCCGCCGACGCCTGGTCGATCGGGGTCTTCATCCGCGAGTTCATCGCTCTGTACCTCGGCCAGTCCCTGCCGGAGCTGCCAGTCCAGTATCCGGATTTCGCGGTCTGGCAGCGCGAGCGGCTGGCGGTCGAGATGGCCTCTCAGGCCGCCTTCTGGAAGGAGCGCCTGGCCGGGGCCGCGCCGGTCCTGGATCTGCCGGCCGACCGGCCGCGGCCGGCCGCGCTGAGCGGGCGCGGAGCCCACGTCAGCCTGCGGCTGGCACAGCCGGTAGTCGAGGCCGTGCAGGCGTTCGCCCGGCGGCAGGGGGCCACGGTCTTCATGGTCCTGCTGGCGGCCTTTCAGGCTCTGCTGGCCCGTTACGCCGGGCAGGACGACGTCAGCGTCGGCACTCCGGTCGCTGGGCGCGGCCGGGCGGAGCTGGAACGGCTCATCGGGTTCTTCGTCAACACCCTGGTCCTGCGGACGAGCCTGGCGGACGACCCGCCGTTTCGCGACCTGCTGGCCCGGGTCCGCGCCACCACGGTCGAGGGGTTCGCGCACCAGGACGTGCCGTTCGAGCAGGTGGTGGAGGCGGTCGGGATCCCGCCGGAGGTGCGCCAGCACGGGCGGACGCCGCTGTTCCAGGTCATGTTCACCTT